>JBCDCL010000451.1:0-1954 GCA_039182175.1 Planctomycetota bacterium | reverse complement strand
TTCGCGTAGTAACACGGTCACGACCCCCGCACCCGGGTCGGCGGATACGGTGGATAAGAACTGGGCAGATGTTGCAGAGAATGCCGACCAAATCTACGCGATGAGTGGTGGTTATTCGCCGAATGGCGCCAGCATGGAGCTGCAAGAGCTGCTAGAAGAACGTTTGCGACGCCGACTAGGGCGGCCTGCCCAAATTCGCTTTGGCAACGGCGCCGCAGGTTCATCGCGCAACGGTGAACTCCGTTTGGCGATTGATGCCGAGTTGGTGGTGTACGGATCGACCGACCCGCATACCCATGTAACCGTCAAGGGCGAGCCCGTACCCGTTCGTCCCGACGGAACGTTCGCGATCAAAATGCACCTACCAGACCGTCGCCAAGTCGTGCCGGTCGTCGCCGGGTCGAGCGACGGAGTTGAGCAAAAGACGGTGATTCTTGGTGTGGAACGTAACACCAAAATGCTCGATCCCGTGGTGCGTGAAGTCGCTACTTAGGCGGAAATCGCCCTGTCTATCTTTAGCGCGGCTTCGCAGGCTTCGGTCAACATCGCGGCTTTCGCCATCGGTCGGCGTTTTCTCTGCCGGACCGCTCGGGTACGATTAGCTGGCATCAGCAGGACGCAAACTACGCGGCTCCCCTTGCCGTGCGTAGAGTGCATCGTACCGCGTTGTTTCTGCATCAATCTCTGCCCTTTTCGGGAGAAACGGTGGCGTCTGACATAACCTCGTTGCTCGAAGGTTGGGACTTTAAGCCCGACGAGATCACCGTTCGCTCTATCACCGGCGAAGACGGCAAGGAGAAGCTGCAGCTGCGGATCGATCTTGGCCTGATGCAGCTAGAGATAGACGGTCGGCCCGACGGGAAGCAAATTCATGGGTTCGAGTCATGCCTCGAATGGCATCGCCATCAGCAAGAGGAGCACGATAGTGCGAATCCTGATGGCGCCCCCTATGCGCTCGATTCGGAAGACTGCGCCGAGCTAATGCGTGAGGGGGTGCAGTATTATCACCGGTACATTAGTTTTTGGCACACAAGCCGGTACGAACTGTGTGCACGCGACACCAAACGCAACCTCAAGCTGTTTGCCTTCGTCCGTGAGCACGCCAAGTACGATCGCGACAAGCTACAGTTCGATCAATGGCGTCCCTACGTGACGATGATGCATGCTCGCGCGGTCGGGACGCCGCTTGTTGAACTGCAGCAGTGGGACGCTGCGATTGGCGCCATCGACGCTGCAATCCGCGGCATCAAGCAGTTCCTCGCGGACTACGGGCAAGAGGAGCAAGCCGACAAGATGGGCGAGTTGGCGTTCCTTCGCCGATGGCGGAAAGAGGTCGCCAAGGCAGCGAGCAGCGACAAGGATAAGCCCGTCATCGCCGGTCTGGCTGATGAAGACACTTCCGAAGAAGATCCCGTTGAACGTGTTCAAGCCGAGTTGGCAGCAGCCGTCGAGGAAGAACGGTACGAAGACGCGGCTCGACTACGTGACGAGCTGCGTCGGCTGGAAGAGCCACCGCCACCAACATCCATGGGCGGCGGACCTGCGTAGAGACGATCTTCACAAGTCCGTTGCAAGTCTTCGCCAAAGACCGCGATCCTTACACAAGAGGAAACGGTCAACACGATCTTTACAGCGATCCCTTTCCATCGCGAGATTTAAGCGTGCCGACGCCTGAGCGAATCGCCGACGCACTAGTCGCCGAGATCAAGGCGTATGGCTCGTGTGCTGTCGCTTTCTCGGCAGGTGTCGACAGCACCGTGGTCGCGAAGGCGGCACGGTTGGCACTGGGCGACCGTGCTCTGGCGGTTACCGGAGTCGGGCCGGCCGTCGCTGATGGTGAGCTAGCAGAGGCTCGCCAGTTGGCAGACCTGATCGGCATTCGCCACGTCGAGGTCGCCACCGATGAGATCAACCAGCCGAGATATATCGCCAACGAGGCAGATCGCTGCTTCCA
>JBCDCL010000450.1:0-2138 GCA_039182175.1 Planctomycetota bacterium | reverse complement strand
GGGCCCTGGAGCAGGCCAACGCTCACCACTAGCAGCGCCACACCCAGGGTGACGGCGCCGGCAATCTTGGCGGTCGCTCTTGCCTGACGGCTTCGCTCGCGAGCGTGGAGCTTGCCCACCATAGCGCCGAGTTCGCCTTCGGGGACCGCATCCCAGCCGGTGTCGCTAGCCTCGGGGCGGAGTTCACTTTGGTAAGAATCGGTTGTCATTGCTCTGGAGCTTTCGCGGTGGCTACCCATCTTGGGTAGGCGAGGCAGCGGATAAGAATCAATCAATCTGGGCGAGGCCGTGGCGAGCGGGATGCCTAGCCTCACTGGCTACTATCGTTCAGTGGCCGAATCGACTCTGTGAATTTGGTTACCCAAGGCAAAACTTGCGGAAAAAGTGGGCCCCGCCAGCCGGTGCTATCGACGGGCGCCTATCCCCCGTTAAACGACCGCCGTAGCAACCTCTTCGCGAGGCTGGAGCGACGCCTTCAAGGCGGCCAGGTCGACCACGGTCAGCTTTCGCCGACCGGTGGTGATCAGCCCTTCGGACTGCAAATCGCCAAGCAGGACGGTGACGGTCTCGCGGGTGCTGCCGATGATGCTCGCCAAGTCTTGGTGCGACAGCTTAATCCGCAGCTTGATGCCATCGGTCGTCTCTTCGCCATACTGGTCCGTGAGTTCGAGTAGCAGGCTGACCAGCCGTTCGCGATTTGAACGGAAGAGCAAATACTTCAGCCGCCGCTCGATGCGTTGCCGGCGTAGGCCGAACAGCCGAGTAATGCCCATCGATACGGTCGGGTACCTGGCGACCAGTTGCTGCATCACGTCGGCGGGCAGGAGAATGACGGTCGACTTCTCTACCGCCTCGGCGTACTCCTCGCGTTCGCCCAGGTTGAACAAAGCCAACTCGCCGAAGACTTCGCCCGGCTCGATGAAGGCCAGGATCGATTGCTTCCCTTCTTCGGTGAAGTTACAGATCTTCGCCCGGCCGGTGGTCAGCAGCAGCACGCCGTCGGCGTAGTCGGCCGGTAAGTAAATGGGATCGCCTCGCGAGAAGCGGCGGGCTCGACACTGGGCTTCGAGCGGGGCCAGTTCTTCTGGCGAAAGCCGTTGAAACAAACTGCACTGTTTGATGTACCAGAGGTTCTCGGTCATGACCGTGTCCTTGGCGCCAGGGGAACCGCGAGCAAAGCTCGCGGTGTCGGGAGGGCGGATCGCCTAGTGGCTGGCTGTTGTACGTAGGCCACCAGACTGGGGGCATCGACTCTGGGAGTTAGACGACGGCACCGTATGGTGTCTTACCGAAAAAAAGGGAAACGTTCGCTATCGCGGTAATTCCCGTGTAATTGCCGGTCAATCGCCCTCGGTAGCCCAGTAGCCGCCTCGCTGGTGATCGAAAACCGCTTCGCTGCCGCGAATCGAATCATCCACCACGCCTTCGTGGAATACCTGCTGGCCGCCGACCCAGGTCCGCACCGGCCAGCCGGTTAGCGTCTCGCCATGCCAGGGGCTCCAGCCGCATTTGGTCAGCTGCTCCTCGTTGCGGATCGTCGCCGATTTTGCGAGATCCACCAGCACCAAGTCGGCGTCGTAGCCCTCGGCGATGCGGCCTTTGCCGACCAAGTCCCACACGCGGGCAGGCGCATCGCACATCCAATGCACAACCTGCTCCAGCGTGCAGCGGCCGAGATGCACCTGATTGAGCATCAACGCAAGCGAATTCTCGACCGCCGGCAAACCGGATGGAGACTGCGGATAGTCTTGCTGCTTTTCCTGCAGCGTATGCGGCGCATGATCGGTGGCGATAACCTGAATCCGCCCCTCGGCGAGCGCCTGCCAAAGCCGCCGGTTGTCGTCAGCCGTCTTGATCGATGGGTTCATCTGCACCAGCGTGCCAAGTCGCTGGTAGTCGTCGAGGTTGAAAAAGAGATGGTGCGGGCACGCCTCGGCTGTGACCAACCCGCCGTGGTCCGCCAGCAGGTCTGCTTCGTCACCGGTTGAGACATGCAGTACGTGGAAGCGATGCTGGTGCCGCTTCGCCAGGTCCATCGCCCGACGCGTGGCGATGATCGCCGCCCGATGATCGCGAATGTTGGAGTGGTCGGCCACGTTGTTCGTGCCTGCCAGCCGCTCGGCATTGGCCCGGACGGT
>JBCDCL010000449.1:0-2282 GCA_039182175.1 Planctomycetota bacterium | reverse complement strand
GCGGATGTATGGCTGGGCTTGGGCGTTGCGGTTGGCGGCGGAACTCGCCACGTGGGACAACGCCGACGCAACGAAGTGGGCAGATCACCTACGGCCGCTCGAGCGGCAATTGGTCACGCGGACCAAGGCTAACCTGCCGAGACTGACCTATCCGAATCGGACCGGTACGCAAGCCGACACCACCTTCGCCCTCAGCCAGACGTTGGATTACGCCCGAGCCTGTTGCGATACGAAGCTAGAAAAACTCGTCACCGATTTTGGGCGTGAGAAATTCCTCGCCGATCGCGACTACCCCGTATGCTTCGAACCTTCGGGTGAAGACTTTTTCTCGCCCACTTGGAACGAGGCCGATTTGATGCGGCGGTTGCTGCCTGCCGACGAGTTTGCCGACTGGCTATCGCACTTCTTGCCGGGCATCGGCCAGCGCAACGCGCAGGTGCTGGCGATGCAGCCTGCGACCGTATCGGATGTAGCCGATCCTCGGATTTGTCACCTGGTAGGACTCAACCTGTCGCGAGCGTGGACGCAGCAGGGCGTGCTTGTTGCGCTGCCGCCGGCCGATCCGCGGCGAGAGCCCCTGCAAAAGTCGGTCGCCGCCCACGCGTCCGCAGGCTTAGGCCAAGTCTTTAGCGGCCACTACGAAGGCGAACACTGGCTAGCGACGTTTGCCGTCTATTTGTTGACCGAATCGGGTATCGACTAGCACGCCGTCTGCGAGCGATTATCGTCCCACAAAGGTCGGCGGCGTGACGAACGCGTCTGGCGAAAGTTCAATCGCACCGTGCGGCGTCGCCACGTCGCGGTGATCAATCACGCCATCAGCATTGCTATCCCCGGCCAGGTCAAACTGCAGGGAAAAGCCAAGGTCTAGGGGGCGATTGGCCTCGCTGGGCTGCGTTGTGAGGCTCACCAATTCGCCCCCTAACAGCGGCCCGCTCGGCGTGCTGGATGTCGCGAAGTGCACCCTAAACGGCGTATGCGTGGCGTCCGCCTCGTAGGCGTTAGCAGAGTACGTCACGGCCAACGCCCAGTCCGCATCCAGCGTGGGCAAGTCTCGCGAGACCAGCAGATTGAGCCTAGATGAAACTGCTCCCGACTCGGTTTGGGCAGGCGCCCGGGGAGGCGTGGTTAGCGGAGGGAACTGAGGGGGGACTTGGGGAGGGTTCGCGGGGTTGGTCGCCGTTTCAGCTTGGGCAGAGTGGCTCGCCAGGAGCGAAGCCCCGGCCAGCACCGCAGGAAACAGCAACTCGGGCCCGAAGAAGCCGAGCAGCTTTGCCATCGATATCTCTTCTCTGTTGGTGAAATGCCTGAACACCCCACCGCCTGCATCGCTAGGAGTTTACTCCCAACATGCAGCAGAGCAAGATTCGAACTTTCAAAAAAAGCCAACCTTCGGAAAAACGCCACGCAGGTCGCTAGCAATCGCAGCTAGTAGCATCGACTGAATGAAGGTCATCGGCGCTATTACTCTTCCAAGTCAATCAGTCGCATCTCGGCGTGCGTGACCCACGCATCCTCTTCGCGGTAAGTGACGCCGGTGTACGCGTGCATTGTTTGCAGCACCTCGAGTAGTTGGTCGAGTTGCGGTTTGACCATGCCGATCATCGCCACGGCGCCAGCGCCCTCTTCCTCGCTGGCGTTGGCGATCGCCGCCTTGATGCCATAGTCAATCCACGGATCGAGCGTCTGGAGGAATTTGGCGAACTTGAAGTGACTCGCCGCGACCAGGGGCCGGTCGAACTCTGCCGCGGGACCATCGACCAAAGGTTGCGAGCCAGCAGCGAGTCGCTCGCCCAGCTCAGGCAGCACACTCAGCACGAGCACCGAATCGCTCAACACCGCGTTGGGTGCGACACGCTCGCTGGCGCCCCATTCGCCGGGCAGTTCGTAAGCATAAAGCGTACCCGACGCGAGGACCGACTTCTCCGGCGGCGGAATCTTCAGTGGCGGCACTTCGTCGGGATTCTTCTCATGCGCGATGTCGATCACCTGCTGAATGACTGCCGTGTACTCGGACGCCGCTTCTTTCACCAAGCCGGCATCGCTGACTCCGTAGACCAGAGCAAGTGTCGGCAGCGGTAGCTGGGCGTCGGCAGCGGGCATGAATTCGCACCAAGCGTCGTCGGCAGCCGCGGCACTCAGCACCACGGCGCCCTGCCCGTCAGCCATGCCGGGTAGTAGGCATTCTCGATTGGCCGCGTCAAGCTGCTGCAAGAGCGGCAAAACCGTGTCGCGAGCCTCTTCGTATTTCGCCCAATTGGCTTCCCACTCGCCGTTCTCCT
>JBCDCL010000448.1:0-2285 GCA_039182175.1 Planctomycetota bacterium | reverse complement strand
GCGCTCGAGTTCAACGCCGATCGCTCGGCGGCCGGTAGCGACGGCCGCGGCGAGGGTGGCTCCCCCGCCGGCGAATGGGTCGAGCACCAGACCACCTGGCTGCGTGTGCAAACGCAGGAAGTGAGCAGCCAGCTCGGGCGGCTTCTGCGTCGGATGCTTCCGCACGCGGCCTGGCACTTTGCGAATGCCATACTGGCCAGGGCGGATCACGTTCTCGACGCGCTTGGTAGTGTCGTGCCACTGGCAAGCAGCGCCTGGTTTCTTAGCGACTAGTACCAGCTCGTAGCTTCGCCGATAGTGCCAGCCGAGACCCATGGGCCCTTTGTCCCAAACGATGGCGGCTTTGAAGTCGAGGACTGCCTCGAGCCAGACCGACCACTTGGCGTACTTGAGATCTTTGCCGCCCGAACCATGGCAGCAACAAGCGAGGCAGTGCCCTGGCTTGAGGAGTCGCCGGCTGGCGGCAAAGAGGTGACGGACCAGGCTATCGGCCGCGTCACTCGAATCGTTGGCGATGGCTCGACGTTTCTTACCGGCTCGTTTACCGAGCGCGGCATTCAGGTCGCCAGTGTTTTGGTCGGCGCCGTACGGCGGATCGGTGAACACAAAGTCGATTGACGCGTCGGCGAGTTCCGCCAACACGTCTCGGCAATCGGCTTGGTAGAGAGTGACTCCGTGCGCGTGATAGTACGGCCGCCGACCTGCAATAGGCAGGTCAGTGGGCATGGTGAGGGCTCGTGGTGCGTCGTCTTGGTGGGTACTTCTGCGTCGTCTGTCTCTAAGATCAGGCGGCTGATTCTAGGCCGCGTCGGCAACGTCCTGGGCTGCCTTGCTGATCGGCGTGATCTCGATTTTGTCGACAACTTCCGCTTCTGCTTCGGCGGCGTCGATCGCCTGGCGTCCGCAAGCGGCTAGCAGGAGCTGCTTCCAGGGGATGCCCTTCTTCTTCGGGACGATCGTCAGGCGCCAGCCGCTTCGATCGAGAGACTTCTGCGAACCGGCTTCGGACTTGGTGTAAGCCAAAATGGCGTCGTCCAGCGTGGAAAGTTGCTTCGACAGGTCGTTCGCTTCGCGGCGAAGACGCTTGATCTTGGCGTCGAGCTGAGCGCGAAGCGCGAGGTCGCGAGCGTAGATGGTGCGGGGCTTCATGGTCGCGTGGGGTCAAGGAAAGCTGTCGTAGTGAAGCGATCCTTGGAGCATAGGCGACGAGTGGCCCGTTTCTTTTGGTCACCACTTCCCGATCGGGCATTGCTCGGTGGCCATTGCGAGCTTACTAGCAAACGCCCCGGCGCCCGACATTCCGTTCACGCAGCAGCCGCACTTGCCGCATCGATGCGACTTCTCCTGATATTCTTCGCACCTCTCGCAGACACGAAGCAAGCTCGCGATCTGTTGCTCGGAGCGGACTTTACACCCTCCACGGTGCCACCGGAGTATCGCACGAGCGTAGTCAATCGCAAGCATGCGTCAAACGTTCGTTATCATCGCGAAGGGGAAGTGAGTGCTATAGAGAGATTTCGTGTAATTGAACCGACCACCACTTGGGTCAAACTCAATGGCTTCGTCCATGCCAGGTTCCCAAAAGTACGCGGTCATTGCGACTTGTGTGTTCACGTTTGTGTTTGAAGGCACCGGGGCGAGCCAAAGGAGTACACCGCCCCCAACGGGGTCTACACAAGACTCTAGGATCGTCGACCCAGACGCCGGATGAGTAGCGATGACTTCATGACTTGATGAATCGAGTATAGCTGCATTGATTGGAATGTCTGACGCCGACATGCTGCTCAGATAAGTTCCGTAGTGATTACCATTTTGCTGCAGAAAGAACGGACCGCCTCCTGTAGCCGTGCTGTAAAATCCTTGGATCGCTGCTGTCGGTGTCATTACTTCGCCGATAGGCGTGACCAACAAATTGCCTATTGCTTGAAACTCGACAACACCTCCATCGATTGTTCGTGTCGCGTTGTGAATCGGCAACGGAGACCCCGCAGTTTCACCGGTGTATATGTGCATCAACCCTTCGTCTTCTGCACCTTCACCTTCACGCTTGTATCCAACTGATCGACTTAAAGAGTTGAATCCGGGCCCGTAGACGCGGAGTCCGCTTACTTGTCCGCCTCTCCAAATACGGACACCAGCGTGATTGTTAGAATCAAATGGCACAGCTTCCCAACTTGACCCGGACCATCTAAATCGCTCCGACTTGAGATTGCCGCTGTTAAACGGTTGTGTCGTGGCATAGCCGGAATTATCTCCAGTCATCCAAAACCGCTTGATGTGTGCAG
>JBCDCL010000447.1:0-2322 GCA_039182175.1 Planctomycetota bacterium | reverse complement strand
CTGCAAGAAGCCAACGGGGCCGTGCATTTGATTCGCGGGACGCAAATCGTCTCCCGCACCAGCAATGATGAGCCCTTCCGACCGCTGACCGCCGACGAGATGGCGGACCAACTCCTTGCCGAGCTGCCGCCCGGGTTTGGCATCTATCAAACGCCGCACTACGTGGTCGCCCATCGTACGTCGCGTGACTTTGCGAAGTGGACGGCGTCGATGCTTGAGCGGTTGCACCGTGCCTTTGTCGCTTATTGGAAGCGGCAAGGCTTCGATCTGCAGGAGCCCGAGTTCCCGCTGCCGGTGATCGTCTATGGCGACTCTCGCAGTTACGCCAAGGCGGCGGCCGAAGAACTGGGCGGCGGTGTGAGCGGCGTGGTTGGCTACTACAATCTGGAAACCAATCGCGTCAAGATGTTCGACCTAACCGGCTCGCAGCGGCTGCAGGGCGCCGGGCGACGGCGTAGCTCGCTGAAAGAGATCAACCGAATCCTTACTGTGCCGGCCGCCGTGCCGCTGGTGTCGACCGTCGTCCACGAGGCGACCCATCAAATCGCGTTCAACTGCGGGCTGCAAGCTCGCTTTGCCGATTTACCTTTGTGGCTTGTCGAAGGGATGGCGGTCTACTTCGAGGCGCCCGACTTGTCGTCGGGCCGGGGCTGGCGAGGCATCGGCAAAGTGAACTACCCACGCCTGCAGGTATTCCAACGCAATCTATCGAAGTGGAACGAAGGCAGCCTGGCGGCATTAGTGGCGACCGACAAGCGGCTCCGCGATCCACGCTCGGCCGGCGCCGCGTATGCCGATGCGTGGGCGCTCAACTACTTTCTGATCAAGCAGCGGCCCAAGCAGTACAACGCCTACCTGCAAGCGATGGCCGCCAAACCGGCCTTGCGGCAAGACACGCCCGACGAGCGGCTGGAGGAGTTTCGCGAGCATTTCGGCGATCTGGGCGAGCTGCAGCGAGACTTTCTGACCAAGATGTCACGGCTGAAGTAGCAGGGAAGCCGCCCGGTGAGTCGACGCCTACCCCGCGAAAGCCGGTGGCAGTGGCCTCTTTCCGGTGGTGGCAGAGGGCTTGCAGCGTTGTCAAACGGGCCACTACAATTCGGGGCTCGCGTCCGTGGTGTAGCGGTCGCCGATATTTTCAGCAGCATTTCATGGGCCGCCCGCCGGGTGGCGACGACAGGAGCCAATCGGTTTGGGTACGAAGAAATCAGGCAAAGGGCGACGCAAGCTGGGCCGTAAGAAGCGACGTATGCGGGCCAAGATTCGCCATCGCAAGAAGTAGTTGGTTGTTGTTGACCAGCGACTGGTGACTAGTGACTAGTGACTGGTGATCAGTGACCGGTGGATGGCGACCAGACCACCAATCACCCCTTCAGCCCTGTCGTGGCGATGCCTCTTAGGAAGGTTCGCTGCGCGAGCAAGAACAGGGCCACGATCGGCACCGTAAAGAGCACGGCCGCCGCCAGCAGTAGATGCGTGTCGGTCGAGTGCGAGCTGACGAACCGCTCGAGTCCGTAGGCGAGCGGAAACTTCTCGGGGTCGCTCAGATAGAGCAGCGGCCCGCCATAGTCGTTCCACGCCGCAATGAATTGCAGCAGGGCGACGGTCACCAACGCGGGCCGGCTAAGTGGCAACACCACACGCCACAGCACGCCCCAATCGCCGCAGCCATCGATCCGCGCGGCATCGATCAACTCTTGCGGGATCGATCGAAAGAACTGCCGCAACAGAAAAATGAAAAAGGCGTCGCCGCAAAACGTCGGCAGCACGAGCGCCGCCAGCGTGTTGTAGAGTCCTAGTTCGCGGATCAAGAGAAACCGCGGCACCATCGTCGCCTGCCATGGCAGCAGAATGGTGGCGATCACCAGGCCGAACACCAAGTCCCGCCCCGGCCAATCGATTCGCGAAAATCCGTAGGCGACCAGCGAGCAAGAGAAAAGCGTGCCCGCGACGCTGCCAAGGCAGAGCACCAGCGTGTTTGCCAAGTATCGCCAAAAGGGCATGTCGGCCACGGCGTCGGCGTAGTTCTCCCAGCGTGGCTCCGCTGGCAAGAGCGTGTGCGGCGCCCGCTGCATCTCATCGCCGCTCTTGAGCGACGAGCCGACCATCCATAGCAGCGGTGTCGCCATCACCACAGAGACGAGTAGCAGCGGTAGATGTTTGGCGAAGCTAGCCATGCGGTGATCTTAAATTACGAAGCACGAATGACGAATGACGAAAAGTCCGTATCATTCGTCATTCGGATTTCGTCCTTACCTTATCAAGTTGTTGTCTCACTCGTTGCGCAGCAAGCTTCAAGCGTGTCTCCGGATCGGCCCCGCG
>JBCDCL010000446.1:0-2337 GCA_039182175.1 Planctomycetota bacterium | reverse complement strand
CATGTGCGGCGTAACCGCCAGTTGCGTCGGCGCATCGCGAGTTCCGAGCGGCGAATCGGGCACGGTGACCGGCATGATTGGCGTGCATGGCAACGTGTCAGGGTTCGTCACAGTGAACATGTCCGAACGCTTCGCTCGCCAAGCGGTCGGCGGACTGATGAGCGAAGACTTTGGCAACGAACTCACGTCGATGGTTGTCGACGGCTCAGGCGAGCTTACCAACATGATCGTCGGCGGCGCCAAGGCCAATCTCTCGACCTCGGAATGGGCATTCTCGCACATCACGGTCCCCTCGGTGATCGTCGGCAAGGGCTACTCGATTGCCTACGCTCGCGGCCTCGAATTCTTGAGCGTCACGTTTGAGAACAACGACGAAGAGACCGTGCTACTCGAAGACCGCTTGTTCACGGTCTCGATGTCGCTGTTGCGTCGCTAGTCCGCTGCGAGAGTCCCATCGACGCGCTCAGCGGTCGCTGTGAATTAACTCGTTTCGCAGTCGCACGCACTCGCTCGATCGAGGTTTCCGGCGACTAGCCTTCGTCGCTGGCGCGAAGCCACTTTGAGATCGTAGGGTCGTCCTCGCACAACTCTTCCGGCTTGAAGTAGAGAGCGATTTCACGCTCGGCCGCTTCGGGGCCGTCCGACCCGTGGACGAGGTTCATTTGGCGACTCGAACTGTAGTCGCCGCGTATCGTGCCGGGTGCCGCTTGCAGTCCGCTAGTGGCGCCGAGCATGTCTCGGACCACCTTGATGGCTTCCAATCCTTCGACCACCGCCGCCAG
Source organism: Planctomycetota bacterium (assembly GCA_039182175.1). GTDB lineage: Bacteria > Planctomycetota > Planctomycetia > Pirellulales > Lacipirellulaceae > JBCCQL01. The sequence goes on along the minus strand of JBCDCL010000446.1, from coordinate 1,555 downwards.
CACCGGTCCGCCGGTGATGAAGGCTTCAAGCGTGGGGTACCAGCCCTTCTCGACGTGCTCGGCATAGTGCTTTTTCGCCAGCTCAGGCGTGATCTGGATGAGCTTCATCCCGACGAAATTCAGCCCTTTTTCCTCGAATCGAGAAATAATGCGGCCCATCAGGCGGCGTTGAACACAGTCGGGCTTGAGCAAAATGAGCGAGCGTTCCATCGAGCAATACCGGGGTTTTGAAGGGATAAAGCGGTGTGGGCAAGGATTTTAGCTCGCCGCACCGATGGGCTCAACGGCCGCCCGTGAGCGTCAATTCCTAGCCATAGTTGCGGCAAATCGAGAAAATCGTCCAAAACGTGCATCCGGGTGCCCGCGGCTTTCGTAGATACCACCATGACTCGCTGCCAGGACGCTGCGGCGGGCTGCAGACACGATCGTGCACCGTCAACCGTTTCCCGTTTTTCGTAGAAGCAAACTCAGTAAGGATTTTCGATGACCAAGTCACTCGCCGCCGCAGCCATTGCTGCTTTGATCGCTGGCCCCGCTTTCGCCGGCAACTGCCCCGCCAGCCAGCACCAGGCAGAACAATCTCAGTACCACGAGACCACCTACACCGTATCCCATCATAATGAGGGTGAAGACGAGAAAGACATCGTCGACACCGCCGCCAGCTTGGAAGACTTTTCGACGTTGGTCGCCGCCGTAAAGGCAGCCGGCTTAGTAGACGCACTCAAGGGCGATGGTCCCTTCACTGTCTTCGCACCGACGAACGACGCCTTTGCGAAGCTTCCCGAGGGTAAGGTTGAAGAATTGCTCAAGCCCGAGAATAAGCAGCAGCTTACTGACATCTTGCTGTACCACGTTGTGCCAGGCAAAGTGCTGGCTTCTGACGTCGTGCAAATCGAGTCGGCCGACACTCTCTTGAAGGATAAGAAAGTGAGCGTGAAGGTCGAAGATGGCAAGGTTTACATCGACAACGCCCAGGTTGTGAAGACCGACGTAGAGGTCTCCAACGGGGTGATTCACGTGATCGATTCTGTTATCCTGCCGTAGGACTGATCACTTGATTACGTCAGTGATAACAACGCTACTTCCTCGCTTGGGTGGACTCGTGACGACGAGTCCACCCTTGCTGGATTTTGAGCCTCGGATTTACCGCCCTGTGTCGCACCCCGTTTTGCCACGCATCGCCTCAGGTGATCAGCAGGCGGTCGAGGAGTGTCTCGACCGCTATGGAGGGCTCGTCTGGTCGCTTGCCAGTCGCTACTGCCGCGGCGCCATCGACACAGACGACGCCGTGCAAGAGGTCTTCATTGCGTTGTGGAAGTCTGCCGACCGATACGATCCGGAAATTGCATCCGAGCCGACTTTCGTGACCATGATCAGTCGCCGGCGATTGATCGATATGCTCCGGCGGAAGCGTTCGCCTGAATCCGAAACCGGCGCCACTTCCGAACCTGTAGAAGAGGTAGCGGCGCCGACCGCAACAGCGGCCGTGGAGCTTTCCGAAGAAGCTTCCCGCGTGAAGGAGTTGATGCAGCAACTGTCCGATGAACAGCGGCGT
>JBCDCL010000445.1:0-2450 GCA_039182175.1 Planctomycetota bacterium | reverse complement strand
GGGCAACGCAGGCTTACCCCTAAACCGCTAGCAGCCAGTCGCCACAGCGCCCAAACTCGCTGGGTTGCCATGTCGCCTTGCCGTGTTGATCATGGATGTCGGCTTACAACGATTATCCCGACTCGAATCAAATCTGAGGCTTTGCTTGTCGACCGACCCGCTACAACTTGCGATCCACGGTGGGCAGCCGGCGGTGACGACGGGCCCGTTCGAATGGCCGCCAGCGAATGCGGCGATCGAGGAAGCGGTGCGAGCGGTCTACGGGTCAGGCGACTGGGGACGCTATCACGGGCAGTATTGCGACCGCCTCATTGGCTTGCTGGCCGAGCAATTCGCGGTCGATTACGTGCAGCTGACCTGCTCAGGCACGATCGCCGTCGAGCTGGCTTTGCGAGCCGTCGGAGTGACGGCGGGAGACGAGGTGCTCCTAGCCGGATACGACTTTCCCGGCAATTTCCGCGCGATCGAAGCCGTGGGGGCAACTCCCGTGCTGATCGACATTGGCAGCGACACTTGGACGATCGAGTTCGAAGCTCTAGAGGCAACGGCGGCCGAAGAGATTCGCCGCGTCAAGGCGATCGTCGTATCGCACCTGCATGGCGATCTGACGCCGATGCGGCGACTGATGGAGATTGCCGAGCGGCATGGCTGGAAGGTCGTCGAGGACGCGTGCCAATCACCCGGCGCCGTTGTCGACGGGCAGCCTGCCGGCAGTTGGGGAGACGCCGGCGTCCTCAGCTTTGGTGGTAGCAAGCTTTTGACGTCGGGACGCGGTGGAGCATTGCTTACGAGCGACCCGGCGGTCGCCCAACGTGCACGCATCTACGCCAGCCGAGGTAACGATGCCTACGCTATGAGCGAGCTTCAGGCGGCCGTGCTGGCGCCGCAACTCAATGAGCTGTCGAAGGCAAACGCCAGACGTGCAGAAAGCGTCGTACGATTGCACGACGCTTTGCTAGAACTCGCCTCGTTGCTCCAAGGCAATACACCCAAAGAGCAGGTGCATGCCTATTACAAATACCCGTGGCGACTAACCACGGAACGACTGCGGTCAACACGCGATTCAATCATCGCGGCTTTGCAAGCACAAGGTGCGCCTATCGACGCCGGCTTCCGCGGATTTGGCAAACGGTCCAGTCGACGCTGTCGCCAAATCATGCCTCTGGAAAATAGCGAAGCAGCAGCGAGAGGCACACTGCTGTTGCATCACCCTGTCTTACTCGCCTCGCCCCAAGCGATCGAACAGGTTGCCGAGGCGATGAAGAAGGTCATCGCCCACTATGGCTGACCACTGTGGCCGATAAGTCGCGTTCTCAGATCGCGTAGGCTTGCATGCCATGATCACTAAGATCGCTTTGCGGAATCGCCTTAGCTGGCAAAGGCACTCGCTTGTGCGAGACAACATAAGTATCGGTTAGGCCAGCGTCATCAGCGCTTGTCTGTTGAGCGGCTTCCGGCTGGTTGGTTGCTGCCGGCTCTTCAAACTCAGTGGCGACCTTCTCTAGCTCGCCTCGGAGAATGCGAATGTCACGTGGCGCCTCGATCGCAAGCGTGACGCGATTGCCCGCAACACGCCGGACTTCTACGGTTATGTTCTCGCCAATTTTGATTCGCTCGCTGGCTTTTCTGCTGAGTACTAGCACGGGGTGTCTCCTCAATTCCTTGCTCAAGTTCGTCGACCACATTCGTGCGGTACAACGGCCAGCATTGCTGCGGCGTCGAACTAATCAGCAAAGACGATGCCGAAAGTGATGGTTTGTCTTGTCGGACCGTCCGCTCGGCGGAAAAGGCACGGAAATTGAGTGGAAATCGATTTTCTCATCGATTCAGAGAGCCCCAACCATCGCGGCTTGTGAAGGCCAGGATCGTCGCAAAATGAGACGGCGCTCCGATTGTGAGACGGCGATGATGCAAATTCACCGCTTGAAAACCGGCTCGAGAACCGGCAACGTGACTGCGGGCGACGACCATTCGACCATGCGAACAGACGACTAGGGAGCGACGCGTTGGGACTTGAAATCGATAAACAATGCTGCCGAGTTCGCCAGCAACGCTTGCTAGAAGCCATGCAACAGCTTGGCGTCGATCTGGCCATTCTGACGCGTCGAGAGTCGGTGCAGTGGCTCACCGGTGCGTGGGTGGGGCCGCTGTTTTGGCCCTCGGCAGGGATCGACTCCAGCGGCCACGTCACCATCGTCCTGCCGAGTCGCAAGACGGAAATGCCCGTCGCCGCCGACACAGTGCTGAGCTACGAAGAGAAGTGGCTCTCGACGATGCGGGATGCAAGCGAGCAGCAAGCCAGCAGCGTTGCGGCGCTATTGGACGGCCTTGGCCCGCTTCCGTCGCGAGCCGGTTGTGAGTTCACCGCAGCAGGCAAATCGCTTCACAGCAAGGCTTCGGCCGACTGGCAAGATTTGGACGCAACGCTGTTTCGCTTGCGTCGGCGGAAG
>JBCDCL010000444.1:0-2458 GCA_039182175.1 Planctomycetota bacterium | reverse complement strand
CGACGCAGGGCTTCACTTCCCAGACTGCGGCCGTGGGATGGCTCGGCGTTGGCAAAGCGGTTGATCCGTGGGGTATTTTCGCTCGGCGAAGGTTTGAGGATGGTGTTACTAACTGCGTGCGTTTAGCATCAAGGATCAAGAAAAGCACGTCTGCTGCCGCTCTTTTCCACTCTCTTTCTGACTCCGCTGCGAATTGCTTGTCCGTAGTGATAAGCCGAGGGAAATCGCCCTCACGGGTAATCGAAAAAGCGTAATCGTCTCGAACCACGAGAATAACCTATGCCAAGCAACGAAGCCTCTCAGGCCGAATCGCCATCGCGACGTGATTTTCTCCGTGCGTCAGCAGTGACCGCCGCGGTGGCTGCGCCTTATGTGGTTCCTTCGTCGGTGTTCGGTGCATCGGCGCCTAGTAATCGGACCACGGTGGCTTGTATCGGCAGCGGTAATCAGGGATTTCAGGACCTTCGGCTGTTCGGTGCGGAACCAGACTGCCAGATCGTGGCTGTCTGCGATGTGAACCGCGGCAGCGACGGATACCGGGATCCCAGCGACGTGCGTGGCCTCGAACCTGCCAAGCAACTCGTCGACGATCTGTACGCCAAGAAGAACGACGTTGACAGCTACCGTGGCTGCGACACGCACACAGATTTTCGCGAAGTGCTCGCCCGCGACGACGTTGATGCTGTGATTATCGTTACTCCTGATCACTGGCATGAAGCGATGACCCTTGCCGCCGCGAAGGCTGGCAAAGATATCTACTGCGAGAAGCCACTGGGGCTGACCATCGCCGGCCAGCGGCGCATGGCAGACGCCGTTAGTGAGCATGGCCGCATTTTGCAAACCGGCTCGCAAGAACGCTCCAATCCGGTCGTCAAAGCATTGTGCGACCTGGTCCAAAGTGGAAAGATCGGTAAGGTCCGCCGAGTGGTTTGCAACATCGGCCGCCACAACAAAATCGGCCCCGGTCCCGGGTGGTCAGCAATGCCGGTGCCGGATGGATTCGACTACGACATGTGGCTTGGCCCCGCCCCGGAGGAGCCGTATCACGAGGATCGCTGCCTCTATAAGTTCCGATTCATCTCGGACTATTCTGGCGGGCAGACTACTAACTTCGGCGCCCATTCGATCGACATCGCCCAGTGGGGACTCGGAACCAGCCACACGGGTCCAAAGGAAGTTCGGTTAGGGTACGCCGACTACCTGCCAGAAGGCAGCCTGTTCGACGTAGCAACGCACCTTAACTTCCGATGCACCTATGAGGATGGCGTGGAACTCGAATGCGTCACGGCATCGCCAGCGATCCGCTGTGCGTTCTATGGGGACGACGGCTACGCAAGTATCGACAGCGTCGGCGAAAACGCCACCGTAATTCCTAGTGCCGGCATGCCCGAGTATCTGAAGAATCAACGGCGTTACAATTCGGCGCCCGATCATGTTCGCAACTTCCTTGACTGTGTGAAGTCGCGGAGCGAGCCGAATGCGTCGGTTGAAGTAGGACACCGCAGCGCTTCGATTTGTCACCTCGGCAATATCGCTGCCAGTTTGAATGCCTATCGCGGCTTGCAGTGGAATCCCGATGCCGAGACCTTCGAGGGTGATCGCGCGGACGAAGCCAACAAGCTGCTAGATCGCGAAGCAAGAACGAGTTGGGCGAGCTAGTCGCCCTATCTCTTTTAGCTGACGGGTGTCCAAGTATTTGGCGGGGAGCGAATTGTCGGAGGATTTCGATACATTGCCGCCATCTACGCAGCCAGTGGTCGGCGGTCGTCCGACCGATGTGCAGGTGGTAGGCGTAAGTCTCTACTTTCTGCCGATCGAGACCCGTGTCCCACTTAAGTTCGGCGCGGAGACGCTCACTTCGGTAACCTGTGCTCGCGTCTGCGTTCGAGTGCGAGATCGTGAAGGTCGAACCGCCGAAGGCTGGGGCGAGACGCCACTCAATGTGCAGTGGGTGTGGCCATCGCCGACGCCGTACCGGGATCGGTACGACGTGACGCTGAAGTTCTGCGAGCGGCTTGCCCGGCGGTGGGCGAGCTTCGACAGGTTTGGTCATCCGCTTGAGATCGGCCACAGCTTTCAAGAATCCGCCCTGGCAGAGGAGATGGCCTCGGCCCGCGGAGCGGAGCCGGCTAAGCGGCAAATCCCCTTGTTGGCGGCACTCTTGTGCTGTGCACCTTTCGATATCGCCCTCTACGACGCCTACGGCAATCTCCACGGCATTCCCGCACTTGCAGCGCTCAACGAGACCTACTGCAGCAGCGATCTCTCTTGCTTTCTGCAACCCGCGACCGACAGCGAAGTTGCATTCGGCGGAAAGTATCCGGCGGACTATATGGTGTATCCTCCGGCCAAGTCTCTCGCCGCGTGGCACCTCGTTGGCGGGCTTGATCCGTTGTCGATGGATGAGTTGACCGGCGATGAACCCGATGATGGTCATCCCGTCCTGCTCAGTGACTGG
>JBCDCL010000443.1:0-2470 GCA_039182175.1 Planctomycetota bacterium | reverse complement strand
GGGCAGCCTTCCCCAACCGGCGATGATGCCAACGCGGCGGGCTGCATCAGACTTGGATGAATTGCAGAGGGCAGTCATCGTTGCTAAGCCGCACGATCGTTGACTTCGGTCTCGGTGTCTTCTAGCGAGGCGAGTTGGTCTTCGAGTTGTTTGACCTGCTTCCGCATCGCTTTGAATTCCTTACGCATCTCAGGCAGTTTGGCGATTGCTGCGAAACGGAGCCGTTGGTCGCGGACTGGCACGGCCGGGGCGCCCAGGACACTCTCGCCCGCGGCTACGTCATTGCTTACACCGCACATCGCCCCGAGCTGAGCGCCGGCGCCGATGGTAACGTGGTCTCGCACGCCAGCCTGGCCAGCCATCACGACGTAGTCACCCGTCGTGGTGCTGCCAGCAATACCGACTTGGGAGCAAATCAGGTTGTGCCGCCCAATTTGGCAGTTGTGAGCAATCTGGGCGAGGTTGTCGATCTTGGTCCCCTCGCCGATACGCGTCGGGCCGTAAACGCCCCGGTCGATTGTCGTGCCGGCGCCGACTTCGACATCGTCGCCTAGCTCTACGTTGCCAAGCTGACTAGCCAACACGTGGCGACCTTCAACTTGCGAATAGCCAAAACCGTAGGCGCCAATCACAGCACTCGCATGCACCAAGCAACGGGCGCCGATCTGTGTTTCTTCGTAGAGCGTCGCATTAGGGAAGATCGTCGTACCGGCGCCAATCCGACAACCGGCCATCACAACCACCCCAGGGTGCAGAGTAACGCCGGCGGCGATTTCTACTCCTTCGCCAATCACGACCCCGGGGCTGATCTCCACATTTTCGGCGATAGTGGCCGATGCTGCGATGACTGCAGAGGGGTGTTTGCCTAGTCTCGTCTGCTGCCGCTGCGGGCGGAAGTGTTTGACGATCGCGGTAAACGCTTCGTGGAGGTCACTCACCCCGATCGATGGCAGGAGGCTCGTTTCGATGTCCGCCGGTAGGACGACCGCAGTCGCAGAGCTAGCGGCAAGTGCGTTCAGACGGTCGGCGTGGTCGACGAGTGTAATCTGACCCGCTGAAACATCGCCAAGAGGAGCGGCGCCGGTAATGGCGACGCTACCGTCGCCGCGAACCGTTCCGCCTACCAGCGCCGCGAGTTCTGCGAGTGTTATCGAAGTTGCAGCCGGGGACGAGGGTGTCATTCAGGATCCTTCCCGATCGCTTTGGCGTCGCTCTCGCCCACGACCGCACGCAAAGCCGAGCGTTCGTGAACAGGCGCCTTGTAGTTGGGCGGCATTGCACTCCATCGCACAGGCCGCGGGGCGGGATCGTACCGCCGAATCGAAGGTCAGCCAACCCCAGCAGCGACGCGTGATTGATTCTTGCGAATCGCTATCGCCCGACGGTGCTAGCTACCGGGTTTTGCAAGCTGCATCGCTTGTTCAAAGTGCTGCTGTAACTGGGCGAACTGTGTGCGACTGCCTCCGGCATCTGGATGCAGTCGCTTGACCCGCTCGCGATAGGCAGCGAGCACTTCCTGCTGCGTGCACGGCAGCGTCAGCCCTAGAGCTTCCAAGCAGGGTGGACGATCCCGGCGGACCCAATCGGGAAGCCGAGTAGCATAGCCGCGAACGGTGACGAGAGCCCTTCGGAGCGAGCGATAGTACGCCCGGATGTCGAGCACTAGCAAAACGTAGCCAAGCAACGGCGCGCCGACCAACAATGCCGAGATCACTCCCAGGGCAAACCAGTCGACGGCATCAGGCCATTGAGAGACGTCCGCTAGCATCGCAATTGAGAGAGGGCGAGCAAGTGAAGTTGGCAGCAAGATACTTTGATCATACCAGCCGCTGCCAGCACCGCAGCACCCTCACGCTGCGTCGACGTCCATGCTTTCGCCAAAGTAATACCGGCGGGCGTCGGGATTGCGGAGCACTTCTTCTCGCGGGCCGTGGCAGAGTACGCTGCCGGCACGGATCACATAGCTGCGGTCCGTTATTTCTAGGGTTTCGCGTACCTGGTGGTCGGTGATCAGGATCGAAATGCCCCGGTCCCGTAGGTCACGGATGATGACTTGGATGCTATCGATCGTAACCGGATCGATCCCGGTGAAGGGTTCGTCGAGCAGGATAATCTTGGGATTCGACACCAGGCAGCGTGCGATCTCGAGCCGCCGCCGTTCGCCACCCGACAGGCTCATCGCCTTACTACGCCGCAGTTTGGTGATGCCAAACTGCTCCATCAGCTCCTCGCAACGTTGCCGGCGAGCTTTGCGATTCATGCCCAGCATCTCCATGACGCCGAGCAAGTTGTTCTGCACCGATAGCTTGCGAAAGACAGACGACTCTTGGGCCAAGTAGCCCATGCCGCCGTCGCGGGCCCGCTTGTACATCGGCCAATTGGTTACGGCGTGTCTGTCTTGGCGGCCACGACGCCCCGATGCAATCAGTGTTAGAGCCCCTGCCAGACCGCCGGGGCTGGCTCCAATAGG
>JBCDCL010000442.1:0-2480 GCA_039182175.1 Planctomycetota bacterium | reverse complement strand
GGCGGTCGCCGACGGCTTGAACGGCATCATGGTGATGTATGTCGACGAGGACGCATCAGGCGAAATCGATGGCGAGGAGTACTCCGCGTCGATGCAGGTGTTGACGGCAACGTTTAACTTCGATCGCGAAGCGGCATCGCAAGTCGCAGCATTACCGCCGGCGCCCGAGGCGGTGGCTAGCTTTGGCGCCGCGGTGACCGATGGTTGGTTGTACGTTTACAGTGGTCACATTGGGCAAGCCCACGACCATTCGCGCGACAATCTTTCCAAGCACTTCCGCCGCATCCGTGTCGATGGGTCGAGCGAGTGGGAAGAACTGCCGATGGAACAACCGCTGCAAGGCCTGGCGATGGTTCCGCATGACGAAAAACTCTATCGCGTCGGTGGTTTGGATGCTCGCAACGCGTCGGGCGAGAAGGAAGACTTGCACTCGGTCGACACGTTTTCATGCTACAACCCTGCATCGGCCGAGTGGACGAGCCTGACGCCGCTCCCAAACCCCCGTTCGTCGCACAATGCCGTGGTGCTCGACGGGCGGCTATACGTGGTCGGCGGTTGGGCGCTCTCCGGCAGCGACGGTGGCGACTGGCAAACGGGAGCGATCGTCTACGACATCAACAATCCCTCAGCGGGCTGGACCGCACTGCCCGAGCCCCCCTTCAAGCGACGTGCCCTGGCGGCCGGCCACGTTGATGGTTTGGTTGCCGTCCTCTGTGGCATGACCGACGATGCCGACCTTTCCAAGCAAGTCTTCTTCTACGACCCCGAGCAGCGGGCGTGGTCCGAAGGACCCGAATTCCCAGGCGACGAATTCCACGGCTTTGGCCTCAGTGCGTGGAACCTGGATGGCCAGCTCTACGCCGGCGGTATGGAAGGCGTTTTGTACCGGCTGAGCGACGCCCGCGATGCCTGGATCAAAACGGATGAATTCGCAACCCGGCGGTTCTTCCACCAGTTGGTGCCCGACGAGCAAGGCGGCCTACTCGCCGTCGCCGGCGCTTCACCAGAGCTTGGCCACACCGGCACGATCGAACGGCTCGACCTCGAGTTCGCCGAGTTCGAGGCGGACAGCGATGCCGACGACGCATCACAAGAATCAACCACCGCAACATCGACCGAAGCCAAACAGGGCGGCGCGTAAGAGCTTAGCTCGGCGGGACCAATAGCCGTTATTCTCCGGGCTAAAGGCGCCCGAAACGGACATAACGGAGATTATCGGACGTTGCCTAGATTCTGCCCTGCGGCTGTGTGGCCTTGGTGGCGGCGTGCTTCGCGGCGTTGATTGATGCGTTGAGGCATGCTGCTAGGTGTCGCTCGTGCTGTCGAGGAATTGGCCGATGTGGCGGAACTTTTCGTAGCGTTCGGCGAGCAGCTCGTCGGTTGGCTTCTCGCACAATTCGCGGAGCGTCTTGGAGAGATACATCTTGAGCCGCGACGCCATTTGGTAGTGGTCGCGGTGGGCGCCGCCGATCGGTTCTTCGATCACGTCGTCGACGGCCCCCAGCTCTTTGAGCCGGCCCGAAGTGAGCTGCAACGCCCGGGCGGCGTTGTCGGCGTAGTCGTGGCTCTTCCAAAGAATGCCGGCACAACCTTCGGGACTGATGACCGAATAGTAGGCGAACTGGAGCACCGCCACGCGGTCGCCCACGCCAATGCCCAAGGCGCCGCCTGATCCCCCTTCCCCAATCACAACGCAGACGATCGGCGTTTTGAGACGCGACATTTCGAGCATGCTTTGGGCGATGACTTGCGCCTGGCCTCGCTCCTCGGCGCCAATGCCTGGGTAGGCGCCCGGCGTGTCGACCAAGCAAATGATCGGCATGCCGTACTTGGCGGCCAGCTTCATCTTGCTCATCGCCTTGCGGTAGCCCTCGGGATGAGCGCAGCCAAAGTAGCACTCAGTCCGCTCTTTGAAAGTCTTGCCTTTGTGATGGCCAACGAGCATCACTTTCCGGCCGTCGAGCTTCGCAAACCCGGTTCGCAGAGCGCGATCGTCGCCAAAGAACTTGTCGCCGTGCAGTTCGACGAACTCGTCGAAGACCAAGTCGACGTAGTCGGTGAACTTGGGCCGCTCCTGCACGCGGGCGACGCGGACGGTGTCCCAGGCGTCCAGCCCGCCGTAGATCTCTTTCGTCGCTTCGACCAACTGCCGCTTGAGTCGTCGGAGTTCTTCGATCTGCTGCGGCGTCTTGTCGGCCTGCAGATCGAGTTCGCGAATGCGATCTTCGAGTTCGTAAATTGGTTGTTCGAATTCTAGTTGGCTGCTGCCTGTCGACATGCTGTTGCTCGAATGCTGACGGTCGTGATTCGTTTAAGTCTGTGGGTACGTCTAAATCGCTTAGCTCTGCGGCGTAGGCGTAGGTTGAGCCGGCGGCTGCGGTGGCTGGTGGAAGATCTGCTCGGTCTTCAATTTCAGCATCACCTCTTTCATCGACTCAGGACGATCGCCCCGCTCCTTGGCTAGCAGACGCTGCACGTAG
>JBCDCL010000441.1:0-2490 GCA_039182175.1 Planctomycetota bacterium | reverse complement strand
TGAGCGAATTGTGAGCGATCGATCGTGGAAGGCACGCGTCCACCCTGCCTATTACACCACGGGCGAACCCAATCCGAACTGGCGACTGCCAGAGTCGAATGTGGCGTTTGATGCCCAGAAAGATTTGCCAGGGTGGACGACATCGGATTACGACGATGACGCTTGGCCTCAGGCGATCGAGTATGGCACGCCGCCGGCCAAACCATGGGGCAAGCTAGTCGAGCGATCGGTACCGCAGTGGCGTGACAATGGGTTGGTCGACTACGAGAACTCAGGCGAGTGGCCGGAGGTTTCCTCGGGCGAGCCGATCGTTATGCGTCTGCCGTACAACGCCCAGATCACGCCGTACTTGTCGATCGAAACTCGCGCGGGCGAAGTGATCGATATTCGCACCGACAACTACGAGGGCGGCGGCGAAACCAATGTTCGTGCGGAGTACGTCACGCGTGGCGGCGTTCAAGACTACGAATCGCTCGGTTGGATGAATGGGCATGAAGTGATCTACCGGATACCGGAGGGTGTCCGCACCCGCAGCCTCAAGTATCGAGAGTCGGGCTACGACACAGACCTAGCCGGCGAGTTTCGGTGTTCTGACGAGCGGCTGACAACGCTCTGGAAGAAGGCGCAACGCACCCTGTACCTAGAGTTGCGAGATGGCTTTGTCGATTGTCCGGGACGCGAACGAGCGCAGTGGTGGGGCGACATCACCCTTGAACTGCAGCAAGCGTTCTACGCACTAGATCGTCGTAGCGATCGGCTTGCACGCAAGGCTATTCGCGAGTTAGCGGCCTGGCAGATGCCCAACGGCGTGTTGTTTTCTCCCATCCCAGCCGGTGATTGGGACCAGGAACTTCCGATGCAGATGCTCGCGTCGGTCGGACGGTTTGGCTTTTGGGAGTATTACCGGCACACAGGCGATGCGACAACGATCGAGGGAGTCTATCCGGCTGTGAATCGCTATCTGGCATTGTGGGAGCTTGGCGACGATGGCTTGGTAGTTCCGCGTGAGGGTGGTTGGACCTGGGGCGACTGGGGCGACAACAAAGATCTTCCGCTGCTTTACAACGCCTGGTACTACCTTGCGCTCGATGGTCGCCACCGCATGGCCGAGCTACTTCGCGACGAGAAGCAAGCGGCCCGCGACAATGAGGCCATGCAATCGTTGGCCAGTGCGTTTCGACGTAAATTCTGGACCGACCGCGGCTATCGCTCGCCAGAGCACAAAGGTCCGACGGACGACCGTGGCAACGCACTGGCAGTCGTCTCGGGCATCGCAACCAATGATCAGCGTGATACTTTGCTACGCGTGCTCACGACCCAGCGGCACGCCAGCCCCTACATGGAGAAGTACGTGCTGGAGGGGTTGTTCCTTCTCGGTGAGCCCAACGCTGCCATGGATCGGATGCTCGACCGCTACGGCCCGATGATAGACAGTCCCATTACGACTCTGTGGGAAGGCTGGGGCGTCGGTCCGGCTGGCTACGGTGGTGGTAGCTACAACCATGCGTGGGCGGGCGGCGTGCTCACGTTGCTCTCGCAATACGTGGCTGGCATCGACCCTGCCGAGCCCGGGTACAGCGTGGTTGAAGTGAAAGCCAACCCGGGTCGTCTTGCGTGGGTCGAGGCGACCGTCCAGTCACCAAGAGGCGTGATCAACGTAACAGTTGAAACTGATGGTGACGACCAGCAAGTCACCGTAACGGCGCCCGACACCGTCACCATTCGTCAATAACAAATGCCGAGATTACCTAATCTAAGTCCGACGCGGTTTGTGTCTGCCTAGCTCTTCAGAACTAAAGATCTCACGAGATGAGATTACGTCATGAATGCACTAAGATTCGCCCTCGTCCTCGCCGCGATTTCGTTCGCGGGACACGCTCTTGCGAAGCCTAATATCATCTTCATCCTCTCCGACGACGTTGGCATCGGCGACCTTGGCCCGTATGGCCAGCAGGTTATTCAAACGCCGAATCTCGACCAGATGGCGTCGGAAGGCATGCGCTTCGACCAGATGTACTCCGGAGCACCGGTCTGCTCGCCTTCGCGTGCGATCCTGATGACTGGCTTGCACAACGGCAGGCATGTCAATGGCAACAGCATCCGACTGCAGGCGGACAACGTTACCGTCGCTGAAGTCCTTAAGTCGGCGGGCTACCAAACGGGCGGGTTTGGGAAATGGCACTTGGGGAGCAATGGCACAGCACTACCAACGCAGCAGGGGTTCGACGATTACTACGGCATCTTGGGCGGCGTCGCAGCGTGGGACCACTTCGCACCTACTATGCAGCGACTGTCGAGCACTGCGCCTGGCACGGTGGTCAACGAACCCAATAATGGCGGCTTCACCGACGATCTGGTTGGCGCCGAGGCCGCCAATTTTGTCCGCAACAACGCACAGTCGGGGCAGCCTTTCTTTGCTCAGGTCAACTTCCAATTGGCCCACTTCGATATGGAAGTCCCCGAGCTAGAGCCGTACACCGTCAATCAGTC
>JBCDCL010000440.1:0-2499 GCA_039182175.1 Planctomycetota bacterium | reverse complement strand
CTATGCCCAACGACGTGGAGCCGCGATGCTAGCGGAGGCAGTTTGGGTAACGGGTCAGCCGGCTGTCGTGGCCGCGGCGGCGTCGGATGTTGCTGCCTCTTCTGATTCGCTGCCAGACGAATCAGGGGCGCCTTGTAGGAGGTCAAGTTCCTTGCGGAGCATGTTGAGCAAGGCTTGTAGGAAAGCCACTAGCATTGGGCCGACTAAGATCCCCACCGGACCAAGCACCGAAACGCCGCCCAGGACGCTCAACAGTGCTAGCAGCGGGTGCAGATTCGATTGGCCGTGCAGTACAAAGGGCTTGATGACGTTGTCGATGTTCGAGACGACGATCACGCACCAGAGTCCAAGGCCGATCGCCCAGCCGGTATCGCCCTGGTAGAAGTAGACCCAGGCGACGACGGGCACCCAGACAATCGTGGCGCCAACGAATGGCACAATCGCCATCAGCATGGTCGCCGCCGTGAGCAAGAAGATCGGCCCGCCGTCGAGAGCGAAGTAATACCCAACGCCTGCTAGCAAGCCCTGGGCTGCGGCCGATAGGAGGGTGGCGATCACTACGGCTCGGCTCACTTCGGCAAACTTCTCGAGCAGCTCGCGTTCATATTGATCGTCGAGCGGGCTCAAGCGGACAAAGGCTTCGACCATCGCCGGCCCATCGGAGAAAAAGTAATAGAGCGCCAGCGACATAATCGCCAACCCGACAAGGAGGGCGATTGTCGAGATCACGGTGTGCAGCCCCAGGGATCCGACGCGTCCAGCAAGTTCGCTGCCAACGCTGCGGACTTGCTCGCCGAAGTTCTGCCGGAATGTTCCTTCGTACCAATCGATCGCAGTCTTGCTCCGCTCCTTCACGCGATCAACGAGTTCTGCCAGTTCTTGCTGTCCCGCTTCGTCATCGAAACGGCTGATTATGCCTGCTAGCTCGCCAATGGCATTGAGTCCTAGCCAAGTCGTCGGCGCCAGGAGTGTAAAGGCGACGAGCGTTGTGGTGACGAGCGCAGCCCACTGGGGTCGCCCGGGTAGACGCTTCAGCACCCGCTTGTGTACCGGTTCGAAGATGACGACCAGTACTCCGGCGAGAAAGAGCGGGGCGATGAATTGCAGCATCACGCGAAAGAACATCGCCGCTACGAGCAGCACCACCGCGACCAGGACAATCAGGGAAATGACGCGAGGCACCATCCGATTCGCGGCGTCCGCACCTTCTACAGCAGCATGAGCTGCCGACGCGATCGATTGCTTCTCACCGTCCGATGGCGTAGGCGTCTCCGCCGGCGGCTTCATTCGCTTTGCCGATGCTTGGCTTTCTGCGTTCTTGTTCGACTTGCTCATGGTGCGTGGGGGTTGCTAGGAACAGAAGCGGTTGCTTGGCCGGCGTCGTGCGACAAGTACACGCGTCCCTGGGTGGCGTCGCAGCGATCCTACCAAAGCTGGGGAGCGAAGGTAACTTGAGTGATGAGATTCGGACTGTGAGAGGATCGCCGACGCCTGCTACCTGGACCGGCGGTTTATCTGCGATTGGGGCCGTATTTGGCGGCATGGTATGATAGAGGCAGTGTGCAGCGGTTGCGTTCAATCGCTCTGCAATTCGGTAAGCATCAGTTCAAGTGTCGTATGCGTATCACAGCCGTTATTCCCGTTTGCAACGAATCGGAAACGATTCGCCCGCTTTACGCAGAGCTGCGTGAAGTGGCGGAGGCGAATGACTATCGGCTGCGGTGCATCTTCGTCGACGACGGCTCGACCGATGGCTCCTGGCAGGTCGTCAGCGAGTTGGCGGCGACCGATGACCGCGTGCTCGGCATCCGCTTTCGCCGTAACTTCGGCAAGGCGGCCGCGCTATCGGCGGGATTTGATGCGGCGGACGACCCGCTCGTGGTGACGCTCGATGCCGATCTGCAAGACGATCCGCACGAGTTGCCGATGATGCTCGCCAGGCTACGCGAGGGCTACGACGTTGTGAGCGGCTGGAAGCAGGTTCGCAACGACCCGCTTAGCAAGGTGCTGCCATCTCGACTGTTTAACTGGCTTGTGAGCTGGCTAACGGGCGTGCGGTTGCACGACCACAATTGCGGATTCAAAGTCTACAAGCGAGAAGTGCTTGACGAGCTACGGCTCTACGGCGAGTTGCATCGTTTTGTGCCGGTACTGGCCGCGGCGCGGGGATTCCGAATCGCTGAAGTGCCCGTGAACCATCGGGCTCGCGAGCATGGCCAGAGTAAGTATGGCGCCTCGCGGATTGTGAAAGGCTTTCTCGATCTGGTCACGGTGAAGTTTCTCACTGGCTACGGCCAACGGCCCCTGCATCCATTCGGCGCCTTGGGGCTGGGGGCGTCGCTAATTGGCAGTCTGGGGATGATTTGGCTGGCGATGCGGTGGGTGATCTCTCGCGTGGTCGATGGCATGGAGCCGATCCATCTGCACGAGACGGCGTCGCTCTTTTATTGCTTGGCACTGTTGTTCATCGGCGCCCAGTTGCTAACGGTCGGCTTGCTT
>JBCDCL010000439.1:0-2502 GCA_039182175.1 Planctomycetota bacterium | reverse complement strand
TCCGCGGGTATCTCAAAGCCGCCGAACGAGTCGTCAACCGGCGTTGGCTCTGGAGCAGGCTCCGCTGGCATCGCAGGTTCAATTACCGCGGGCGCCGGCGGCAGTTCCGCTGGTTCTTCGGCCATTGCAGGTTCGACGTCTCGCGTGCCGGAGCCTCGCGACCCGGATCCTTGCTGGCCACTATCTCGCGAGCCAGAACCCTCCATCATTGGCGGCGCCGGCGTCGGAACTTCGGGCAAAGCTTCGGTCGGCATCGCCGGCGAATGCTCGTGCACGTGACCTTCGTGGATCATGATCGGGCTTGAATCACAACTGTCGCAGCCACTGCTGCAATCGCTCTCGCAAGGCTCTGTGCACGTAACCACCTGGCAGGGTGCGGGGCAGCAGACTGGCTGGCAAACCGGCGCCGGCCGGCAGACCGGACCGCACGGCCGCGTGGCGATTGGCGCCGGGCGACAACTCGGCCCACCGAAGAAACGCCCGGCACAGACAGAATCAACAGCCATCGCAAAAACCATGGCCATGGCGAGGGTGATTCGAAGTAGCTTGTTCATCAAAGGGTCTCCGAAGAGGCGACGCCGTGTGGCGTCCGTCGGCGAGCGTGATTCCGCGAGCGAAGCAGCTCGCGTCGTGTTTTGGATCAGGGGACTGGCGAGATCGGATTCTCAGAGCGGCGAAAGGACGCCCCCAAATTCCGCCCCGCTTACCTGAATATCCTAGTCGGCAAGTCGAGCCCACGCAACGAGCGGCCTAGCGGCTGGCGGGTTCGCGTCGGCGACAGACCGGCACGACCGGCGCAACCAGCAGCATGCCACGGCAACGCTCTGGCTCAGACCCCGATCGCCGGGAAGGGAGCGGCGTAGCGGCGGCTCAACAGGCTGCTGAGTTCGGCCAGTTTCACGCGAAGCAGTTCGGTCTGCTTGCGGTGCTGGACACGAGCGTTTTCTAGCGTGTTTTCCGCGAAGGGCGTTTGCTCAGCCCCGGCCAGACTGTCCCAGGTGACGATCGCTTGCTCGTAGAACGCCGTACCGTCTTCGTACCAACCGATCAGACGATTGCCGGCCTCGATCGCTCGCGGGTCGACATCGTAGGTCGGCAAGGCTTCGATCGAGCGACGCCCGTAATCGAACGCCCGGCGGCGAACGTCGAAGACATGGCCCGAGGTCATCTTGCCCATGGCGGACTCAACCTTTTCGTCGAGCTGCGCGACCTGATTAGCGACCTCGCACAAGCGTGCCCAATAGGCAAGCGTTTGCTCTCGTTCGTTGGCAAGTTCTTCGGCTTGCTCCGGCGTTTGCAGGACGGGCGTCTCGCCTCGCGTGGCCGCCTGTTGCAGCTTCGCGACCTCTAGTTGCAAGCCGGCAAACTCGTTTTGTAATGCGGCGGCGTACTCGTTGGGCGTATCTTTTTCAGGGCATTCGCCGACTGGGCACTCCGATAGCTCGGGGCGCCACTCTTCGGGCAGCTTGTCCAGCATTTGCGTTTCGTCGAGCGCTGTGTAGGCCAAGTCGGTTACTTTGACCTCCATCATTTGGGCGCCAATCCATACCCCGCCGCCAACGGCAAACAGGCACGTGATAAGCGAGTAAATTGAAACGCCCCGACGCAGCGAACGGTCGGATGTAGCAAGTGAATCCGTGCGAAACATCGCCATCGACTCCCAGAATGACTCTTGGAAAGACGCAGATCATCGGCGCCAGTTGAGGAAGTCTAGGTCACGCGGGTGACCACATGGCGGGCGAGCTTTGAGAGGAATCCCGCTAGTCCGCCCCGCCGACGATCGGCTGTAGCGATCGCGCCGGTTAGATGCATTGACCTTGGTCGATCTCGGCCCTGCCCGGCCGCTAAACGGCCGGTTGCGCTGCTCGCCGCGCTTGGCGGCGGCGATCCGATTCGCGGAGCATCACCTTGCGAAGCCGTAGCGACTGCGGAGTGATCTCGACCAGTTCGTCCTCGGCGATGTACTCCAGCGCTGCTTCCAGAGAGAGATCGCGTGCCGGGCGAACTTGAGAATTATCGTCCTTGCCAGCTGCTCGGATGTTGGTGAGTTTCTTGCCGCGGACGACGTTGACCACCAAGTCGCCCATCTTGCAGTTCTCGCCGACGATTTGCCCCTCGAAGACTTCTTCGCCAGGGCGGACGAAGAACGTGCCGCGATCGTACAAACAGTCCAAGGCGTAGGCGGTGACGACGCCCGGCTCGCTCGCCAGCAGCACGCCAGCGGGCCGTGGTGGCGATGAGCCACGCAGCGGTTCGTAGCCGATCACCGTGTGGTGAATGATGGCGTTGCCTTGCGTGGCCGTCAGCAATCGGCTCCGCAAGCCGATGAGCGACCGAGCGGGAATCGAAAACTCCATATGAACAAAGCCCGACGTGCCCGCCTTTTGCCCCATCTGAATCACTTGAGCCCGGCGATCGCCGACGAGCGCCATGACGGCACTCGAATGCTCTTCGGGCACGTCGACTACAAGCCGCTCGATCGGCTCTTCTTTCTGCCCATCG
>JBCDCL010000438.1:0-2529 GCA_039182175.1 Planctomycetota bacterium | reverse complement strand
TTGCACGATCTTCGCGCGGGCGCCTTCGGCACGCAGTGTTTCGGCCACCCCCTTGTAGCACGTGTGCCGTGCCTGCGAGCGGACGTCGCGATTCCTAGCAAAGTAAAAGGTCCCGCCCGGCTGGGTGCGGTCGGCTGCAATCGATCGCTGCAGGTAATTCAGCACCTCGTCAACCGTGTTGCCGCGTCCGTTGGTGACGCCAAGCATTGTCGACAATAGGTATCGCTGCCCCGCTTCTTTCTTGTCCGTCCGCTGGCTCGTCTGGTCCCATAAGTATTCAAGCTGAAACCCCCGCGACGGAACGCCGGCCAGACTCTGGCACCGAAAGAGGTTTGATGTCGGCGTTTTGGGGACGTACCAGTTGGACTCCGGCGTGACAATCGCTTTACTCTTCTGCAACACGTATTGCCACAGATAGGTCGCCCCCGTCAGCGACGCGATCGGACGCATCTCGGGCGGGAACTTCTCTTCTGGGAAGTCGGGCTGCAGGTTGACTCGCCAGGGAAATCCGGCCGAGTAGACGACGTAGTCGATCTGCTTGCTCAGCCCCCGCTCGCCGATCGTCTTCAGGATTGGCTTGAGCAGTTCGTTACGAAATCGCTCGACATTGCAATTAGCTTGGCTGCCACGCCAACGAATGTGCAGCACGTTGGAGTCCGGCAGATTTCGCCAGCGGATGTAGTGGTTGGCGATTCTCTTGGAGTCGTCACTCAGGTCGTTGACGACCAGCAGCACATTCTCCGACCCGCCACCAGCTTGAGCATCGCTGGCCAGTAGCAGCGCCGCCAGTGCCCATGCCACTGCACGCATCGCCGGAGCACCGTGATCAAGGCGATCTCTGACGAGCGACATACTGCAAAGCCAATCGGGATGGCGGTAGTGGATGCGGCATTGCGACAAAGCGACGCAGTACGCTCAGCGGAGGTTTCCGGTTCGTCTGCTACGTGCGATAATCGGCGACTGTTCGCACTATCGCTTCGCCACAGATGTGCTCTATGAGCCAATCGCCAGTCGTAAACGGGGTCGCCACCGAGGGCGAAGCAGTCTTTTCTGCAGCGGGCGTCACTAAAGACTACCACATGGGCGAGGTCACCGTCCGCGCCCTGCGGGGGGTAGACCTGCAGCTCTACGCTGGAGAGTTCGTCGTACTGCTCGGCCCCTCCGGCAGCGGTAAGAGCACCTTGCTGAACATTCTCGGCGGGCTCGACGTGCCGACGGCGGGCAGCGTTCACTATCGCGATCGGGAGCTAACGAACTTTGACGACGACGACCTGACGCGGTACCGTCGCGATCACGTTGGCTTCGTTTTTCAGTTTTACAATCTGATTCCGAGTCTCACGGCCAAGGAAAACGTTGCGCTGATTACCGATATTGCACACGACCCGATGCCCGCCAGCGAGGCACTCGGGCTTGTTGACCTTACCGATCGCATGGACCATTTCCCGGCGCAGCTCTCGGGTGGTGAGCAGCAGCGGGTCGCCATCGCTCGTGCCGTGGCAAAGCAACCCGATGTGCTGCTATGCGACGAACCGACCGGCGCGCTCGACGTGCACACCGGCATCCTGGTGCTCGACGCTATTCAGAAGATCAACAACCGTCTCGGCACCACCACGGCCGTGATTACCCACAATGCCGTGATTGCCGACATGGCCGACCGCGTCATTAGCCTCTCCGATGGCCACATCGCCAACGTCCACATCAACACCGCCGGCCGCAAGCAAGCGAGCGACCTGCAATGGTGAATCGAAGGGGGAAGGCGGAAGGCGGAGTGATCGCCGTACTGTTTGTTTGCTAGAAGCCCGGCGACCCTCCGCAGTCCACTATCCGCATTTCGCAATCCACAAGTGATTTCTTCGCTCGACCGCAAGTTGCTCCGCGATCTTGGCCAGATGAAAGGCCAAGCGGTGATGATCGCGCTCGTGGTATCGGCCGGAGTGGCGACATTTATCAATTCGCAAACGATGCTGCACTCGCTCGAAACCACGCGGGCGAGTTTCTACGACCGCTATTTCTTTGCCGACATCTTCGCCCAGGTAAAACGAGCGCCCGACTCGCTGAAGCAGCGAGTGCAAGAGATTCCAGGCGTCGCTCGCGTCGAGACTCGCATCGTCGAAGGCGTGAACCTCGACGTGCCAGGGCTCGAAGAACCGGCGGTTGGTCAGTTGGTCTCGATTCCTGCAACGCACCAGCCGTCGATAAACCGCGTCTATCTGCGACGCGGACGCATGCTCGAACCAGGACGCGATGACGAGATACTGGCGAGCGAGAAGTTCGTGATCGCCAACGACATGGGCGTCGGCGACTCGCTAACCGCGATCATCAACGGCCGGAAAAAGCAGCTCCGGATCGTCGGCGTGGTGCTATCGCCCGAGTATGTATTCCAACTGAAGCCGGGTGACTTGGTGCCGGACCCGAAGCATTTTGGCGTCTTTTGGATGAGTCACGAAGCGCTCTCGATGGCGTTCGACATGGAAGGCGCTTTCAACGATCTTTTGATTCGCCTGATGCACGGCGCCAGCGAAGATGAGG
>JBCDCL010000437.1:0-2552 GCA_039182175.1 Planctomycetota bacterium | reverse complement strand
GTAGATGTAGTGCTCTGATTCTCAATATACCACAAGCAGTGTCCAATTCCTGCAATCCGCCAACCGCCGCCAAACTGGGCCAACGAAATCTATTTTTGGCCGATGCGAATTTCGTCGTTGCTGAATGAGATACAAGTGCTTCTCGATCGCCGGCCGAAAACTGCGCATCCGAAAATCGCGACGGAAAGAGTCAGCGCGATCGAAGCTGGCTCTTGAATCGCGGCTATAAGCGTGTCTTAAAATTACTGGGAGCCGCTCTCTTGGTCAGGCTTGATGCTGCCTAACTCAGCGGCGCCCCTCCTGAACCTCTGCGATGACTGCCGATATGCCTTTCTGAGCCAGCTCTTCGCGAGACATACGAAGGCCCGTAATTCCACGATCATGTGGAATAGTAATCGAGAGTTCATCGTCGCCTTCATCTTCGATGATGTAGCCATCGCGTAGCAGTGGCAAGCTGAACTCAATCGTCTGCTTCGTAGCAGTGTTGGATTCCGTTGCCAACGCTCGTTCTAGGTCAACGACAATCTCAGTCATCCTTAATCGCTGAGCCCAATCGGCTGCTTTCTGGCGGACTTTGGCACTCTTGTCAGCTAATGCCTGTCTTACCAACCCGACGGAGTAGTCTCGCGGCGTATCCGAACCCAAGCAAATTACAGCATTGAAGCGTACCTGAGACTTCTTGTCCGACGCCATTCGCGTGACCGACTCGCGAGCCTCAGCATGCTCAGCAGTCAGCGATTGGAGCAGTCCGGCAGCCATCTCATACATTGGTCGACGGTGGCTCTCAGCAGCTTCGACAATTGGCGCCAGAAGCTCGGCATCGACGCGACCATCGCTTTGAATCTTGCCAAAAGCATCCAATGCGTTGCGAATCGGCTGCACCAACTCGGGATCCCGGGGCTCAATCGTGTCGCGAATCCAGCTTTCGTAATCTTCTCGGTGTAGTGCCATGCCAGAGACGAGAAAGTAGTTTCATTCTCAATAAGCTATCAATACGTCCGTTGGATTATAGAGTTATTTGTCGGCCTCGTGCTGGCTGATGTATCGCGAATCACCCTCTTCGGAGCGATGGCGTTTTGAATTGCATGAACTGATCAAGGACGTTAAGCCTCCGGCTTCTTGGTCTTAGGTCAAAGAAGACGGAGCCGTAGCGATGAAGCGACGAAACTATCCCAGCGATGTGACCAGCAGACAATGGCAAGTCATCCGTCTGATGCTCGATATGTCGGGAAGAAAAAGTTAGGCAGGCGCTGGAACACCGAGACAAAACAACCACCTTTAAAACCGAATCGCATCCCCATCGGCGCCCAGCGACACTTTTGGCACGCGTTGCTTTGCTTCGGTCAGGTCCAGCGGCTCGTCGGTTTCTTCGCGGGGGTTCATGTGGACCAGGACGAGTTGCTTTGCCTGGACCTTTTCGGCGATCGCGACGACGTCGCCTAGGCAGCTGTGGCCGGTGAGGTTGGCGAACTCGCGGCGGTCGTCGTCGAAGTAGGCTTCGTGGATCAGCACGTCGACGCCTTGCAGATGATTAACGTAGGGCGCCGTGATGTCGGCGATGGTGTCGGTGACGTAGGCCATCGAACGGGCAGGCTGATCGCTGCTAGCCGGCACTTCGAGACGGAAACCGATGGAGCCGCCCGGGTGGCCGACTAGGGGGAAGCTCGTTACTTGGGCTCCACTGGCCAGTTGGGTTCCGCCCGCAACTTCAATCGCCTGGCCACCTGGCTCGATAGGGTGCGGCGTGAAGTTGGCCTTCACCGGGAAGAGCAGCGGCGAGAAGAGGTGCTCTTGGAGCGTGGCGAGCTTCTCGGCTTCGCCATGCACGCGGATCTTTGCCGGGTCGTCCCCTTTGAACAGCCCGATCAGCGTGGTCAGCCCAAACACGTGGTCAAGGTGCGTGTGGCTGAGAAAGATATCGAGCTGGTCGGTCGCCAGGTGCTGCGGAATGCGGAACGAGGCAGTGCCGGCATCGAAGACGACGCCTAGCTCGGGCAGCATCACGCAGGCGGTGTGCCGACGCGAGTTGGGGTGGTAGCCGCCGGCGCCAAGGAGGACAATCTGCATTCGCCACTACTTTCAATGAACGGCCCGCCAAACCGAGCGGCAACACCCTCCGAGTCTACCATGCCAGCGACCCCAGAGACAATTGAATCGGCGAATCACGCGATGATCACCGAGGAACCGCCAAGACGCCAAGACGCCAAGAAATTTTGGGAAGAATACGGGCGAAGTAAATTGCGATCGGAGAGCGTACCACAAGGTCTTGGCGAATCTTGGCGTCCTTGGCGACTTGGCGGTTTGTTTTGTCTGGCCGTGGCAACGGTGATCGTCGCCGGTTGTGGTGAGCCGGCGCCGCAGGAGGTGGTGGTTTATACCGCGCTCGACGAGGAGTTCTCGAAGCCCATCTTCGACGCCTTTACTCGGCAGACTGGCATCGAAGTGCGTGCGCGGTTCGATACGGAGTCGACCAAGACGGTGGGCCTGGCCGAAGCGATTCGGGCTGAGCGTGATCGGCCGCGGTGCGATCTGTTTTGGAACAACGAGGCGCT
>JBCDCL010000436.1:0-2566 GCA_039182175.1 Planctomycetota bacterium | reverse complement strand
GCACTCATTGTCGGCGATTGGTTACTGCCCATCGCTAGCTGCCTCCGCGGGGCCAAACAGTCGGTATTCATAAACGCTGCTTTTCCCGCCACGGTTAGTGACTTGCAGCTGGGCTTCCACAATACCCCGGTTCTCGACAAACACGTCCGCTGGCGCCACCAGATGCAGCGGCTCGGTTGCTACGCCTTGCGGATCGAGGGCAAAGGTATCCTCGCCGTCGATTCGTAACCCAGCGGGCTCAACGGGCTCAATCTGATAGTGCTCTTCTTCGTCGGTGCGGTTTACGATCTTCACCCGCACGAGATTCTCTACCTCGCTGGTTTCCTGCCGCACAACGAACGGCCGCCCAAGGCCGCGGAGCAGCGTCACTTGATAGGGCGATCGGCTAGCAAGCAGAGCGATAAACAGAACCGCCACGGCGGTGATAATTGCGCTATAGATCAGCACGCGTGGCCGAATGATTCGCGTCGGTACGCCATCGAGCCCCGCTTGCGAACTATAGCGAATCAAACCCTTCGGCTTACCGACTTTCTCCATGACCGTGTCGCAAGCATCGATGCACTGCGTGCAGTTTACGCACTCCATTTGCAGCCCGTCGCGGATGTCGATACCGGTCGGACAAACATCAACGCATAGATGGCAATCGACACAATCGCCGAGGCCTTTTTCGGCACGATTGCGTCCACGTCCACGCGGTTCGCCTCGCTTCACATCGTAGCCAACCACCAAGCTCGAACGGTCAAGCATTACCGATTGAAAGCGTCCATAGGGGCAGCCGATGATGCAGAGCTGTTCGCGCCAGTAGCAGAAATCGAACATCATCAAGCCGGTGACAAAGAGCACCAATGCGAAAGCTTGGGGATGTTCCCACGGTGGAGCGGTCCAAATCCAGGCGTGCAGTTGATCGGCGCCGACGAAGTACGCCAGAAAGGTGTTCGCCAGATGCCAACAGATCAACAAATAGACGCCATACATCGCCACGCGACGCCAACCGGCGACCTGTTTACGTGGTACGCCGCCTTTGCCCACTGTTCCCGTGAAGAGTCTCTCGATTGGACGAAATACATACTCCATGTAAACCGTTTGGGGGCAGCCCCAGCCGCACCAAACACGTCCAAAAATCGCCGTGGCGAAGAAGATCGAGATCACGACCACAATGCCGAGTAGTGCGAGCAGCTTGAGTTCGGTCGGCAGCAGCACGAGCCCGAAGAACGAGAACCGACCATTCCAGAAGTCGAGTTGCAACGCGGGTCGGCCGGCGATCTTGATTAATGGCAGGAGCGTGTAAAGAGCTATCAGGCCGTACGCGAGAATCCGTCGGCGATGCCAGAACCGCCCGGTCGACAACTTCGGATAAATCCAACGCCGGCTACCATCACTCTGGAGGGTGGATAGCACCCGGTCTTCGGGCTGGAGTACCGGTAGTTGAGCATTGCTCATCGTCTCGCCGCTTCTCTTCTCGTCGTACCTTTACTGACGCAACCTCAGACCTAGCCGTTCGTCGCGGGCTGAGCTGCCCTCACGCTGGCTTGCTCGCCTTCGTTGTCAGCTTCGGCTTCTGCCTTCGGGGCGGCGGGCCAGGGGTCAATCTGATCGCCTTCGGCCGGCCGCGCACTGCTGAGATTCTGACCACGCATCGAAGCGACGTACGACGCGGCGAGCACCACTTCGTTGGGATGCAGACGATTTTCCCATGCCGGCATCGCGCCTGCTTTGGCTCCATTCTTGATCACTTTGGCGATGTCTGTGACTTGCTTCACGTGCAAGTAATAGTCATCCGTCATGTTCGGCGCCGAGATACCCTGGCCCTCTTTGCCATGACAGGAGGCACAGTGGGTGATGAACGTTGCCTGACCGACCGCCAGCCACTGCGAATCGTCCATGTATTTCAAAATGTTCTCTTCGTTGGCTTCCAACGTCCCGAGTTCGCCAAACTGTAGCCGCATGTTGGCCGCGAACGCCGCCTGGTAGCGATCAGCGTGCGTATTCTCCGACTGTGACGAGTGGAACCACATGATGTATATCGGCGCGAACAGCACAGAGGCGATGAACAACGCATTCCACCAAAATGGCGTTGGGTTGTCGTACTCAGTAATGCCGTCGTACGTATGATTCGCCAAAGGATTGTCGGCTCCTACCGCCGGCTGTTCTTCGGGTTCGTTCAACTCGCTAGACATCTCAGGTCTCTCACACAACCAAAGTACTTAATGCGTTTTCTTATTCCGGCTAGCAGGTGCAGTCTTCACACTTACCACAGCTGCCTTTGTTCTCGTTTTCTTCGGTGGCCACCACGGGAAGGGATGCCGGGCCGGCGTGCATTTGGCGACCGCGGGCCTCAACAGGTTCGGTGCCGTCGGCGAGCGGCAGCGAGGACCAAGTCGCAATCGCACCGCGACTACGCGATAACGCCCAAGCAGTAATTCCAAGGAAAACCGCCACAAAGACGACCAACCCGACCACAGCAATTGGCGCCAGTCCGGCGCCTTCCATCAGGGCTTTGACCATGGCTAACGCCTCTCTCTCGGCAGATTGGTAGCGCTCGATGGCAACGAGGCCGTCGTCGGCG
>JBCDCL010000435.1:0-2618 GCA_039182175.1 Planctomycetota bacterium | reverse complement strand
GTAACGAGCAATCCGGGCGCTGCAGGGGGCGCCGTCGTCGATCGCGAAGGCCGATTGATTGGAATGCTCGGTCGTGAGCTTACGAGTCGTGTTACGGGAACTTGGCTGAATTATGCCGCCCCCGTGGCAAGCCTCCGCATACCCGTCGAACGCATCATGCAGGGATACAGCTCAGCCGGCAGTTCGACGACGGACGACTTAGTGCCAACCATCGACTTGCTGATGCAGTTTGGATTTGCCCTGACGCCGGACATCGTGCAGCGGACTCCGCCCTACGTCGACTATGTGCGTGACGACTCACCAGCTTCTGCCGCGGGGCTATTGCCCGACGACCTGATCATTACCGCGAACGGGTTGGTAACGAGTTCTACAGCCGAACTTCGGCGAAACGTTGCCCGCATCGCTGGCGGCAATCTCACTCTTCTCGTCAAACGCGGAGACGAGTTTCTAGAGTTTGAGTTGGCTCCCGCAGAACCGACCGAAGATGAGTAGCTGATGCGAACAAGCTATCGAATATCGTTGGTCCAAGCCGTGGGCTTCGCGGCCGCTTTTCTCTTTGTTGGCCACGCCAGTAGTGCGCAAACGCTCGTTGAGCGGCAGGAAGAGGCAGTGCGGGCGGCGGTCGAACGTATTCGCCCTGCGGTGGTGCAACTGCAGCCGATCGGTGGGGGCGATCCGCTGGGTGAACAGGGCGTTTCTCGCCCCAGCACAGGCCTCATCGTTTCTGATGAGGGTTGGGTGCTGACAAGCAGCTACGGTCTAGATCCGCGTCCGGAAGCCATCTTGGTCACAACCGAAGATGGTCAGCGGTCGACAGGCAAGCTGTTGGGCGTCGACCACAACCGTCAGCTCGCCCTGGTTGACGCCGGTAGAACTCTGCCAGCAACCGTCAACAACGTTGTCAAACGGACTGCTGATGTGCGAGTTGGTGAGACTGCGATTGCGGTTGGCCAGACTTTTCGAAGCGACCAACCAAATGTAGCGGTTGGGATTGTCAGTGCGCTGGGACGTTTAGGTGGTCGTGCTGTTCAGACCGATGCAGCTACGTCGCCCGCGAACTACGGCGGGCCTCTACTTGATCTCAGCGGACGAGTGATCGGTATCCTCACGCCACTGGCGCCCGCGTCGGCGGGCGACCTGGGCGGCGTCGGCTGGTACGACTCAGGTATTGGCTTCGCCGTGCCCGTCGATCAGTTGGACGATCGCCTCGACCGACTTGCTGCCGGCGAAGATATTCATCGTGGCCGTGCTGGCGTTACCTTCGATTCCGGGCTCCCCTACGCGGCGACTCCGAGTCTGCTCTCCGTTCATCCTGGAGGCCCTGCTGCCAAGGCTGGTTTGCAGGCAGGTGACGTTGTCTGCGAGGTCGACGGCAAAGCGGTCAAAACCGTCAATGACTATCGCCAACTTGTCGAGGGTCGAGATGCCGGCGAAACGCTTTCGCTAGTGGTGGCGAGAGCGGAAGAGCAACTCACTTCCGATATTCAGCTCGTCGACGAGTTGCGGCCCTACGAGCACCCCTACCTAGGTGTAATCGCTGGTCGCGAAACTGGAGCTGAGCAGCCCGGGCTTCTCGTCGCGCAAGTTCTTCCTGAGACTCCCGCCGAACATTCAGGGCTACGCGTCGGTGATCGACTGCTTCGGATCGGCGATATGGCCATCGACAGCCAAGCCGCCGCTGTTCGCCAATTGATGCGTGCCCAATCTGGCGAGGAAGTCAGCCTGACTTTGGCTCGGGACGGTTCTAGTACGCGAGTGGCGGCCGAGTTGGCGACTTTGCAGTTTGACGCCTTCGCGAATGTGCCGGCGGCTACCGAATGGAAGGAAGCGACGATCGCTCCAGTCGGATCGACACGGTCGCACAGCATATACACGCCAAAGGCCGTTGAAGTTCGCATGCCAACGCTCCTGTGGCTAGGCGGCGACTTTGCGGGTGAGACCGACTTCGTCAATAAACTTGCTACAAGGGCGTGTATTGTCATCAAAATGGCTTCGGCCGATGGCGTATCTTCGCCGGAATCCGAGCGGGCTCATGTCACGGCCTTGCTTGAGCAATTGTTGTCCAATGAGCATGTTGATTCAGCGCGACTAGTAATCGGCGGATCGGGATCCGCTGCGTCGACCGCGTTGGCGATTGCAATGTCTTCCGAGGGGCGATTCGCAGGAGTCGTACTTAGCGACTGGGAGGGGCATATTCCTGAGATGGATTCCTGCACCCCCGATCGACGCCTCGGGTGGCTCCTCGACGCCGCTAGCAGCCGCGACAAAGCACTCGCCGAACAGTTGGGCCGCCTGGGCTATCCGGTGCATCGCGAAGCAAAAGAAGTGGCGGCGTGGCTGCACGGTCTTGATCGCTTTTGACTCGCGCGTTGCAAGTGAGACATCGAGGTTCGCGGCTACTCAATGCCAGCAACGCGAACATTGTCTACGACGACCTCGGTTTCTGCGTGCTTCTCGATAGCAGCGCCGGAAGTGGGGCTGGTAACGTCACGAAGCACCAGCTGCGTGCCCGGTCCAACGTCTGCAAGTGTGAAACGGCTCGGCCCGCTAATCATGCCGCACTCGAGGATCACCTGCACTTGGCTTGTTTCGTGGGTGCGGACTAAGCAGAATTTTCC
>JBCDCL010000434.1:0-2622 GCA_039182175.1 Planctomycetota bacterium | reverse complement strand
TCAATGCCCAACACAAAGTCATTTTACGCAATCGCCCTCTGCGTTGGTCTTTTCGCGCAACCGGCATTCGCTGAGTTGCGCGTCAGTGACAATGGGCGATATCTCGTCGAAGCGGATGGAACTCCCTTCTTCTATCTGGCGGATACTGCTTGGGAGCTGTTTCATCGCCTCGATCGGGAAGAGGTCGATCTCTATCTCGCGGATCGGGGCCAGCAGAGGTTTCACGGTAATCCAAGCGGTCGCGTTGGCGGAACTCGACGGACTCCGCACCCCAAACGCCTACGGCCACCGTCCGCTACGCAACAACGACCCCGCATTTCCCGCGACCGAGCCAGGACCTCGAAACGACTATTGGGATCACGTTGACGAGGTGATCGACAAGGCGGAATCGTTAGGCTTGTACGTCGGCCTGCTGCCTACCTGGGGCGACAAATGGAACTTGAAATGGGGCGTCGGTCCGGAAGTCTTCACGCCGGAGAATGCCAGGCAATACGGCCGCTGGCTAGGCGAGCGATACGCCGAGAAGCCGATCATCTGGATCATTGGTGGAGACCGCCCCATCGAATCGGATCGGCATCGAGAGATCGTCGTCGCCATGGTTCGCGGAATTCGCCAAGGCGACCGTGGCCGAAACTTGATGACTTTCCATCCATGCGGCAGCGAGAATTCGGCCGACTACTTTCACGACGCGGAATGGCTCGACTTTAACATGATCCAATCGGGTCACAGCCGGCCTGCGATGCCCAACTACCGCACGATATCGGAAAACTATCGCCGCACGCCTATTAAGCCGACGCTCGACGGTGAGCCTTGCTACGAGGACCATCCGATCAAGGGCGAACTGTGGGATAAGCGCAACCAGCCCGGCGTCTATCTGCCTTGGTTCGACGAGTGGAACGTCCGGAAGGCGGCGTACCAATCGATGCTCGCCGGCTCGTCCGGACACACCTACGGCAGTCACAGCGTCTGGCAAATGTGGTCGCCGGAGTGGCAGCCGATCTCGATCGCGAGAACGCCTTGGCCTGATGCGTTGAACCAGCCAGGCGCCCAGCAGATGGCTTTCTTCCGTCAGCTATTCGAGGCAAGGCCGTTTTGGAAGTTGAAGCCGGCCCCAGAGCTAGTCGCAACCGAAGGCGATTCGGCAGTACTAGCCGCCCGGGCCGCTGACGATGCCTTCGTCATTGCTTACGCCCCCGAGGGGGAATCGGTTGCCCTATCGCTGGGCGACATATTTCAAGAGGGTTGCCGTGGGTACTGGTTCAACCCGCGGCAAAACTCGGCCCAGCTAATCGGCAGCTTCGATTCCATAGAAGAACGAGACTTCTCGCCTCCCACGACGGGCCGCAACAACGACTGGATTCTTGTGCTCGACAACGCCACTCACCAACTGCCCAGGTTGGGGAGTTCGTACCAGCACCTCTTTCCGAAGAGTCGGTAGCAGCACTGCAGCAGCCGCGACCAACAGCGGTAGGTAAACTCGCTGCGTACCCGACTGACTGCAAAGGAAAACCGTGACAGAACCAGAACAAATGATCCAAGGGATCCGCCATTGTCGCGTGTGGTCCGCCGTCTGCGGATGAACAAGTAGCCCGGGAGGGACTCGAACCCCCGACCAAGGAATTATGAGTTCCCTGCTCTAACCAACTGAGCTACCGGGCCAGGTAGCGGGCAACCATGGTGGCTGCGACCGTGTGCCATGAGCCCCTAACCATACCCCAGCCAGCGGCTGACTTGAATGCCCTCGGGCTGCTGGGTAGTGGCTGACCTCTGCGATGTTAGAGGCCCTCCGCCTCACACCGGTTCGCATCCGTTTCGCTGCCTATACGGGCTCGCTTCCAGACACGGGCTTCCTTCCGGACGGCGAGAGGCTGGAGTAAGGTGGAGGCATTGCTGCGTTCGTTGGTTGCAAACCGAGAAAGCGTCCCATGATACATGTCATCGCCACACTGAAGGTTGATCCGGCTCGCCGTGCAGAGTTCCTGACGGCGTTTCGCGAGCTGACCCCAAAGGTCTTGGCCGAGGAGGGGTGCCTGCAGTACGTGGCGGCGACCGACACGCCAACCTCGATCGCAGCACAACAGCTTGCCGGCGAAGATACGGTGATGGTCGTCGAGAAATGGTCGAGCGTCGCCGCACTAGAGGCCCATCTCGACGCACCGCACATGCACGCCTTTCGCGAGCAATCGGCCGAGATGACTCGCGGCGTGACGCTGCAAGTTTTGAAGCCGTTCGAGTAGGGACGCCGCCACTACTACGTGTGACTTAATGCTCCGTGAAGAACTTATCGCCGCTGCCACGACGGTGGTCGTCAAGGTAGGCACCCGCGTGCTTACTGACGAGCAGGGTGCGCTCGATCTTGAGCGGGTGGCGAGCATTGCCGAGCAGTTGGCCATCGCCACCGATGCCGGCCGGCGGATTGCATTGGTCAGTAGCGGCGCTGTGGGGGCGGGGATTGGCCGTCTGGGCCTTTCTCGCCGACCAACCGACCTTGCCGAGTTGCAAGCAGCGGCAGCGGTGGGCCAAAGTCGATTGATCGAAGTCTACAACCAATCGCTCGAAAAGCATGGCCGTCATGCCGCGCAGGTTTTGCTGACGGCCGATGACCTGAATCAACGCGACCGC
>JBCDCL010000433.1:0-2733 GCA_039182175.1 Planctomycetota bacterium | reverse complement strand
TATCGGCCTGAGCTTCAGCTTCATTCTGTGGCCGGCGCAGAAAAATCTTGGAACGCTCCTCAGCTGCTCTGCCGCGTTGATGATCGGCACGCAGTTTTGGCACGCTCACAGCGGCGGCATGGCGCTCGCCTGGTACCTGCCGGTGCTGCTATTGACGATCTTCCGGCCGAATCTCGAAGACCGGGTCGCGGTCGAAGTGGTGTCGCGTAGTCGTTGGGATCGGGCGAAATCGGCCGAAGCGTAAGGGCTGCGTAGCGTTACGCCTCAGGAAACTCGCTAGGGCGACTTCCAAGGTCGACAATGCTACACGCTACGATCGGGTCGAGGCCCAATTCTTTTGCGCGTGCGACGACATCGGGTCCGTCGGCGCCAGGGTTCAGCCACAACTCGTCACAGCCTTTTGCAGCGACTTCGTCCATCGCAGCAACGCCGATCGCGGGCGGCAGGTAGACCGAAATGCGGTCAAAGTGCTCGACCGGCGTATCGGCGAGCGACGCAAACACGGGCCGCCCTTCGATTTCGCCACCCTTGGGATTGATCGGATACACCTCGTAGCCCTGGGCGATGTGTGCCCGCACCGATTTGTTGCCAAACTTACTGCGGTCGGCACTGGCGCCAAGGATTGCGACGGTCGGCATCGAAGGGTCCTAAATTGCGGTATGAGAAAATGAATAATTAACAGCTAGCTATCGCGACGCAGGTCGATGGGCGCAGTCGTGGCGATTGACTTGAGCCACGCCCGCCAACGGTCTTCGTCGTAGCCGAAGTTCTCCCCCGTGATCGTTACCAACGCACTGAGCACATTAGGATTGCGGACGAGTTTGTCGACAGGCTTTGGCCGATTGTCGCCGAACGAGAACCCGCCAGATTGGGGGCTAAACGTATAGCTTTGCTCACCGACCGCCGTTGGCGTCGGTACAAAGCGATGCTTGGTAAGCAAAGCGTCGATCAGCGGACTCGTCGCCTCGGTCGCCTTAAGTTCTTCAAGCGCCGCCGCAGCCCGGTTGACCATTACGTTGTCTTTATTGCGTAACGCACGCACAAAAGGCTCGGAGAGTCCCGGCGTTTGTTCACGGGCAAGTTGTTCGATGCAGATGAAGCGGATCTCTTCGTTGGGGTCTTCGAGTGCGAGCTTCGTAAGGGCCCGAACCGTCGCTCCTGTCCGCACTTGTGTCGCGGCCTGGATGAGCAGTTGTTGCACGGTGGGATCGCGTTCGGCCAAGAGGAGTTTGGCAAGTTCGGCGCCGGCAGCCCGGTCGGTTAGACTTTCGAAGCCCGCTAGGGCCTCCGCAGCTCGGTCGGCATTGCGATCATTCAGATTGCGGCGCCATCGCGCGAGTTTCTGTCGCCAGGCGGCGTTGGACTCTTTGGCTTGTTGGTTGCGTTCGAGCAGTACGATTTCTTGCCGCGTGCGATAGTCGCCTTCGTAGCGAATCATGCCACGGGCAGTCATCACCTGATCTCGGGTCAGCCACCGACCGCCATGCTTTTGGTAGCCGAGCAGGCTGCGGGCTTCTTCGTGGGTGGGGTCGAGCTGAATGACCCGCTCCAGATGAAGGCGATAGGCGTCGCGTAGTCGCCGCTCTTGGCACCACTTCGCCAGGGCGAGGTGCGACTCCACCGTGTCTGGCGCCGTGGGCGCCCGGCGGCGATACTCGACCATTGCTGGCGATTCGGTTGCTACGCGGGCAATCTGATCGCGGTCGAGCGTGAGGAGTCCTCCCTCTTCCAGTTCGATCGTTAGCGTTGCTCGCGATTGATCCTCGGGTACCGATCCCGCCAGCCGGCGCCCGCCGCTCAACTCGACGACGTCGCCACACACGGCGGTTGGCAACGCAAGTCCGAACGCCATCACGGCAGCGGTGTATGCGGAGAGCGGGTTTCTTGCAGGCTGGCGCATGGTGATTTTTGTCCCAGGGTAAGGCTGCTCTATTATAGGAGCTTCGCAGGATCGCGGTCGCCGCGGCGGGCAGAAACATCGCCGCAACAGCCAAATTAACGCCCCACGCGAACCAAAAATGACGCCTCCCGCTGCCCCCGAGCCCGACAATTGCTCCTCTCAGCACCACGCCAGTGATGCGTCGGCAGTCGCTTGTGCCGTGATCACGGTAAGCGACACCCGCACCGAAGCTGATGATCGCGGGGGGCAGACGCTCGTCGAGTTACTAGAGGAAGCAGGTCATCAGGTTGTGGCGAAGCATATCGTGCCCGACGAGCCGGCGGAGATTCGATCGCTCCTCGAGACGTTGATCAACGACGGTTCAGTGTCCGCGGTTTTGCTGACGGGCGGGACAGGAATCTCGCAGCGGGACCAAACGTGTGAAACGGTTGCATCTCTACTCACCAAGCCACTGCCCGGCTATGGCGAGCTATTGCGAATGCTCAGCTACCAGGAAATCGGCGCCAAGGCGATGCTCAGCCGCGCGGTCGGTGGCGTCGCTGGACAAACGGTAGTGCTGACGATGCCAGGCTCGCCAGCAGCGGTTCGCCTCGCGATGCAGCAGGTGATTCTGCCGACGCTCGGCCATCTGGTCCGAGAAGCGACCAAGTAGCAACGCGGCCACTGCTAGCGACGCTGGCGTCGCTGACCGATCGGCGCCAGCAACTCGGCTGGGCACAAACGGCCACTCGCTCTATTTTATTGGCTCGATTCTCTCGCCGCAGTTTGCCAAGGTTGGCGTCCAGGCTGTGGATATCCGATCAACAACGAGAGACGACAAGACATCTCGCAGT
>JBCDCL010000432.1:0-2738 GCA_039182175.1 Planctomycetota bacterium | reverse complement strand
GTCCGAGTAAACTTCGCCCAGCAAAATGACGCCGCGATCATTCCACGCCTCAAAAAACTTGGCGGGGCCGTCGACGCATTCCCATCCGTTGTGCATCAAGTGCCCAACGATCTGTTCAACAACGGCGATACGGTCGCTGTGAAACTCAACGGTGTCCCACAGCATGCTTCCAAGTGCTGGGTGGCATCCATCGTGTCTGTAGACAGTGCGGCCAACACGAATGCGGGTGACGCTCGGATGCGAGAACACCACGGGCGGTCCGACCAACTCGGCTTCTATTCCTAATCGCACCTTTTCTACCGTCCACATAAATTGGCCGGTTTCGGGGCAGTGGCTTGCGAAGTAGATCGCGAGCATCGTCACTCCGTTGGTTGGTCACTCTGGTAATCGCCCGCAGGCGAAGGGGGGGCGGGCTAGGCAAGCCACTCTTTCGCCCGCTGCACTTGCTTGAACAGATTGGCATCTCCGCCGGCGTCGGGGTGCGTCTTGCGTTCTGCCTCTCGCAGCATCGCCGTGTAGGTTTCTTTGTCAGGAATAGGGCCGGTCACTTCCAACAGCCGCGACAAGAACTGCCATGCAGATTGGCGGCTGGCAAAGCCATCGCTCGCCGGCGCCGGCAACGATTGGAAGCCGCGGTATTGCTCGGCCCGGCGGGTTACCCCGTAGCGATCGACTTTGCGTAGTGCTTCGAGCGACAGGGCGATTGCTCGAACGTTGTCTTTCCAATCGCTGTAGGTGTCGCAGGGATAGAGCTGCGGGCCATGCTTGGAGTCGAACGACAGGATAATGGGCGGCGGAATCCGAGCATCGAATCGCGGCGCCCCATCGTTGCGAATTCGCGAGCGGTCAAGATCGCATTGGATGACGACCTGCTTCGCGCCTAGCTTGCACAATTCAAAGTCGAGAAGCCTAAGCGTCCTATGCCAAGGCGTATCGAACCTTGATCGCTCGCGTGACGCGGTGTAGTCGTAGGGCCACGTCTCGATCGGCTCAAACGTTACATTGTGGTTGCTTAGATACATGCCTTCCCTTTCGTCAGTTACCGCTTGGCTCTGGCGTGTCACGCTGAGCCAGTTCCAGCGTCGTCATCCAGTCCACAACGTTCCACGGATAGTACGTGTTTGGCAGCGGCCCATGCTTGCGCAGCGGGTCGGATATCAGCCCGTAGTATCCGCCAGCATTTGTCGCGTCGACTTCAATCAGTCGCTTGGCGTCGCCTGCCTTGACGTACTTCATGCCGCCGTCCGTGCAGCGCGTGGTCGAACGGACAAGTCGCTCGGCATCTTCTCGTGTCATGGTTTGCTCCCCCCAGCCTTCCCGCCCACCGGCCGGACGCTCCGCTCGCCAGTCTTGGGGTCGATGTGGTGTTCTAGGATGCCGGCGTCGTATCCAGTGGCTCTCGGCGCGATCGCAACCAGCGTTGTAACCAAAGATGTAAGTAGGCAAAACGATGGCTAGAAAAACGAGCACAACTAGGATCAACGCCGTGAAGATCTGTTCGCCACCTTTCGGTATCAGGGCAAACAAAAGCAATGCTAGGTAGTCCCCCATCGCTCTATTTCCTTTCCTCAGCCGCCACAACAAGGTGCAGCCAGCTTTCGGAGCTGTCTTCGTGCGACCATTGCAAGTGGTACAGCGCCTCAAATTTCTTGCACAGCCGCTCAATACGATCTCTGTTCTCTGCCTTAACCGGACCGTCGAAGCCACGGCCATGCTTGACGGCTTCATAGACAAGGCAAAACTCAAAGCCGAGGACAAAGCACTCTGCGGACGACAAGCTGTCTAGCTCGCCGTTGTCGCAGCCAAAGCTAAATTCCATTCTGTAGTCAGGCATTGTTATTTTTCCTCAGCCGCCACGATCTTTTTTGTGTGCTCGTGCAACCATGCAGCGGTATCTGCATCAAGCAACATCGGCGCTTCCACGCCAGACCCGTGCGGTGGTGGGTCGTCGTGGATTACCAAAACGTACTGGCCTGCAAACTTGTGGCTTGCTGACATTTTGCGAATAGATATGCGTTCGCCCTGCGAATTGATATGCGATAAGTCCATCGTTTATTCACTGCCTCGCTAGTTAGTGTTTAGCCGCCTCAGCCGCCACAATCCGCCGCGCGATCCACTCGGCGACGGGCGGGCACACTGCGTCGCCTACGGATTCAATTCGCCTGCGTCGGTCCAACCGGCCGGGAGCCCGATCAGCCACTCGCACAGTTCGGGCGTCACTCGCACGCCAAGCGTCTCCGGCAATGGCTCGCCCCGCGACGCTGACAGCCTCGGGTGGT
Organism: Planctomycetota bacterium; assembly: GCA_039182175.1. Taxonomy (GTDB): domain Bacteria; phylum Planctomycetota; class Planctomycetia; order Pirellulales; family Lacipirellulaceae; genus JBCCQL01. The sequence goes on along the minus strand of JBCDCL010000432.1, from coordinate 459 downwards.
CCGGCCTGCCTGGCGATCGCCAGTCCCTTGCCGTCACGGTCGGCAATCCAGAACAAGCGCCGGCGTCGATGAGGCGCACCAAAGCCGCTAGCCGACAGGGCAACGGGCTTGTCGGGAACGCAGTAGCCAGCGCTCTCCAAGCCTGCCTTGATCGTGTCTTGCCACGTAGCGGCGCCGGCAGTGTTTTCGACAACCACCCAATCAGGTTGACACTCTCGCACAACTCGCAGCATCTCGAACCAGAGTCCTGACTGCTGGCCGGCGAGTCCGCTTCGTTTGTTGTGGATCGCTGCTGCATTACTGGTTTGCTTGCAGGGGTAGCCGCCGACGATGATGTCGGGCGTGCTCGGCGGGTTGAATGTTCGGATGTCATCGTGTCGCGGAACGTCGGGCCAGTGCTTTGCTAGGATGCTTCGCCGCCATTCGTCAATCTCCACCTGCCACATGCACCGCAGCCCG
>JBCDCL010000431.1:0-2766 GCA_039182175.1 Planctomycetota bacterium | reverse complement strand
GAACGATGCTTCGCGCTTGTCGTCGTCCAAGTGACGAAGGTCGAGCCGCACTGCAACTTCTTCGGGGATTACATTCGCCACGTTGGGCGTCACCTCAAGCCGGCCCACCGTCGCCAGCGTTCCCTCGCATGCGAGGGCGATCTCCTCGACCTGAGTTGCGAACTTGGCCGCTGCTGGCAGCGGGTCTCGTCGTAGCTTCATTGGCACGGTGCCGGCGTGGCCTGTCTCGCCAACAAAGCGGAAGCTGGCACGCGTCTGTCCCGCGACGCCCGTCACGACGCCGACCGGCAAGCCACGCTCTTCTAGCACCGGACCTTGTTCGATATGCGGCTCGATAAAGGCAATCACCGACTCAGGATCGTAGACGGCCTGAGCGAACTGGCTGGCATCGCAGCCGAACTGGCCGAGTGCATCTGCCAAGCGAACTCCATGATCGTCGAGTCGCTCTAGCAGCGGATCGCCCGATGTGAGGTCGCCCGTGATGGCTCGCGAGCCGATGTAGGGTGTTTGGTAGCGGATGCCCTCTTCTTCCGAGAAGCCAAGGACATCGAGCGAAAAGGGCAGGCGCAGTTCGTACCGGTGACACAGCTCGGCAACCGCCAGCCCCATCAGGACGCCGAGCGTGCCGTCGAACTGCCCGGCATTGACGACGGTGTCTAGGTGAGAGCCGATCAATAGCGACCGGGTGTCCGTCGGTTCGGCAGGAAGTCGGCCGATAAGGTTTCCCGCAGCGTCGACTTGGGTGCTCATGCCCGCGTCGGTCATCCACCCTGTAAGCTTCTGGTGAGCCTTCGCCATCGCCGGCGAGCAGAAGAGTCTCGCAAGCCCCACCTCGCTATCGCTGCAGCTGATCAGTTCGCTGGATCGCTCTAGCAAACGCGTCGTAGCTGCGGCAAACGCAGCGTCATCGGGCGAGGTCGTATGGGTCATGCAGTCCTAGATTCGTGGCGGTACCAAGCAGCAACTCCGTGGAGTCTTCGCTTGGTCGTTGGGGTGGGGCGAGAGTTTGGCGGCGAATGGTACTGCCAACTCCGAAGCTTCACAGTATATTAACACAAGGCGGTCACTCCAATACGGGCCCCCCAACGGATGCCTCCGGTGGGGGTTCTGCACTGCTATCCTCCAGTGACCAGCGTATGACAAACAGTCGAGATTGCGTTGTTTTCCACCTGAATGGCCTCCGGTGCGAGGTTTCTGGCGCCTCTGCTCTGCTGATGGTGAGCGAGTATCTTCGCCAAGAACGTGGCTTAGTCGGCACCAAAATCGTCTGCAGCGAAGGGGACTGTGGCTCGTGTACCGTGCTGGTCGGTCGGCCAGCCGGCGATCGCCTGCAGTACCTGCCGATCGATTCGTGTATTCAGTTTGTTTTCCAACTGGATGGCGCCCATCTAGTGACAGTCGAGGGTTTGCAAGGCACGCAGTGTGCGTCCACCGCGGCCGGCGTGTGCGAAGGCGAACTCACCGCGGTGCAGCAATCGATGGTCGACTGCCACGGGTCGCAGTGCGGTTTCTGCACGCCAGGGTTTGTGATGGCGATGACCGCCGTCGTCGAAGAAACCAACGGCACGCCGCCCGACGAAGCAACGTGGCGAGAAAGTCTGACCGGCAACTTGTGTCGATGCACTGGCTACTCGCAGATTATCGAAGCAGGCCATCAAGCCGCCGCAGCTTCGCCGGCTAAGCTCAACACACTCTATCCGCCAGAGGCGATGCTCGCGCACGCCAGCGACCTGCGGTCTCAACCGATCGATATTCGGGCGAACGTCACCGAGGGCCCTTGTCAGATTTACTCTCCGGTCGATTTGCAAGACGCTTTGCAGTTCCGCAAAGAGAACCCAAACTGCTGCGTTGTCGCCGGCGCGACCGACTTGGGCGTGCAGCGAAACAAGGGTCGCGTCTTGCCCGACGCATTGCTCGACTTGAATCGCATCGACTCACTGACGCAGCTAACAGTCGAAGACGGAACGAATGATGCAGCGCCGACGCTCGTCGCCGGCGCCCGCGTCAATTGGACCGACCTACTAGAGTGGAGTCGGCAAAATCTGCCAGAGTACGCTCGCGTGCTGGAGGTGTTCGGCTCGCCTCAGATTCGCCACGCTGGCACGCTAGGCGGCAACATCATCAACGCGTCGCCGATTGCCGACTCGCTTCCTTTGCTGTTCGCCCTCGACGCCCAGCTATGCTTAAGCAGCACCGAGGGCGATCGGATGGTGAACATCACCGAGTTCTACACCGATTACAAACAGTACGACCTCCGGCCCGAAGAGCTGTTGACCGAGGTGCGGATCCCGCTGCCCGACGAGTCCGATCTGCTGCGGCTCTATAAAATTTCGCGGCGGCGAGACCTCGACATTTCGACATTTACCGCCGCCATCCGCTTGCAGCTTGATGGCGATACGATTACCGATGCCGCCGTTGCCTATGGCGCCGTCGGCCCGACGGTGCTGAGAATGCGGCAGACGGAAGAGGCATTGATCGGCGAGCCCTTCACCACCCAAACCATGCAGGCGGCCGGCGATGCGGCTGTGGCGGAGATCACGCCACTAACCGACGTCCGCGGCGCCGCCGATTACCGCTACCAACTCGCCCGCAATGTGCTGCAAAGGTTTCACGCCGAGCACGCTGCTGGCCAGCTCGCTACGAGTCACTAACCGTCCCAACAAGTCACGCAAACCATCACGCTGCAATGCCAAGCGTCGGAAAAGCCATCCCGCACGATTCTGCAGTCGGTCACGTGACCGGTGCGGCGCCGTACATCGACGACCT
>JBCDCL010000430.1:0-2782 GCA_039182175.1 Planctomycetota bacterium | reverse complement strand
ATCTTTAGCAATTCGCGAGTGCCTGCTCGTCGTGTCACGGACGGTTTGTCGAAGACCTTCGTCGTGGGCGAGCGGCACATTCCGCAATTAGAGGGCGACTGGCCCGAAGCAGAGCGGCACGCCGCGATCGCCGACACTTGTTTCCTGTCGGGAGACAATCTTCGCGTCGTCATGCGAGGGACCGAAGACGGTCTAGGGCAATCGCGTGATGACTTCCCTGTGTCGCCAGACATTCGCCCTTGGCGACGCAGCGGCACCAAGTCTTTTGGCGGCGGCAATCATCCTGGCGTGACCATGTTCGTTTTTCTCGACGGTCACACCGAAGCCATCAACGGCTCACGCAGCGGGTTTGCCGACATCAATCCCAGCGACGTCTGGGACGTGCCCAATCCACGCAATCCCGAAGACCGCGAGATTCTGGAGCGATGGGGCTGGTTTATGGCGATGAGCACCGTTGCTGGATCCGAGATCGTCAGCGACTGAGTTCTGCCGACTCGTTTCTCTGCTGGTTTTTCATCAGCCGCCACTGCAACAGCTGAACCATGGTCGCAAAGCCCATCGGCAGATAGATGTAGGGCTTGGGCACTTCGTGATGGAACGCTTCGAGCACCAGCACGATGCCGATGGTGACCAGGAACGAGAGGGCGAGGATTTTGAACGTCGGATTGTTGATGACGAACTCACCAATCGGGCCCGCAGCCAGTAGCAGCACGACGAACGACAATACGACCGCCAAGCCAATCACTAGCAAGTTGTCGGTCAGCCCGACGGCCGTGACTACAGAGTCGAGCGCAAACACTACATCCAGCAAAACGACCGTCGCCACGGCTGAGGCGAAGGCCGATTTGGGGTTTGTCCGCTCCGGCTCGCGATGTTCGATCAATTCGACCGTTAGATGAATCTCGCGGACTGCCTTCCACAGCAGAAACCCACCACCGCCCAGTAAGATCAGATCTCGAACCGACATCCCGAGCAGTACGGGGTCGGTCAATGACAATACCCACGAAAAGCCAGCGACCATCACAAGCCGGGCGACGAGTGCAATCGCCAGGCCAAGCCGCCGTGCTCGGCGACGCATCTCCTCTGGCAACTTCGAGACGACGATCGTAATCACCACGATGTTGTCGACCCCCAAGACAAGTTCAAGGGCGATCAACAGGGCAAGCGTCGCGATTAGGTCAGGCATATCTCGTCCGCATTCTTCCAAACTGCACGAAAGTTCTCCGCCCAACGGACGGCGACGGGCTCGCAGAATACCAAATCGACCGCCGCCCGTCCGAGATAGCGGCAAGCAGACGCGTGGCAACACCGTTCCGCGGGCGTTGCAGAATGCGAGCCGGTCGATCAGTTACGAGCTGCCGCTTCCGCGCAGATTAGAATTCGTCGAATGCGATCTGCGGGCGTGATACACCCAGCTCGCTCAACATCTTGGTGCAAGCTTTGATCATCGCCGGCGGTCCGCAGAGGTAGAACTCTACTGACTGGACGTTTGGGTGCGTCTTGAGATATTGCTCGCGAACGACGTTGTGGATAAATCCCGCCAGTCCGCCCCACGCTTCATCTTCACTCGGCTCGGAAAGAGCTACGTAAAACCTGAAGTTGCTGTGCTTCTTTGAGAGGTCCTCGAAGTAATCGGCGTAGTAGATCTCTTGTTTCGAACGGGCGCCGTACCAGTAGCTGATCTTCCGCTCGGTCGTGGCGGTCTCGAAGAGGTGCGAAAGATGGGCTCGCAGCGGGGCCATGCCGGCGCCACCGCCGATGTAGACCATCTCTTTCTTGGTCGGCTTGATGTGGAAGTCGCCATAGGGGCCGGTAGCTCTGACGACGTCCCCAGGCTTTAGGCTGTACATGTAGCTTGAACCGACGCCTGGCGGACAGGCTTGACCGGCCGGTGGCGTCGCGATCCGCACGTTAAACACCAGTCGCCCGGGCTCCGCGGTATTGCTTGCGATGGAGTAATTGTTGCGTCGTCCCGATTCATCGTGGGAGACACTGTTCTCGAAGACGTGCTGCCGCTCCCACACCGTGGCGTAGGGCTCGGGGATGTCGAAATCGCGAAAGTCGATTTGCTCGTAGGGTGGAATCTCGAACTGGAGGTAGTCTCCCGGCTGAAACTCGATTGCGTGCTCATCAACGGGCTCGAAAACGAGTTCTTTAATAAAGGTCGCCACGCTTCGGCTGCTGACGACGCGTAAATCGATCGGCTTTGGCTGGCGAGCTCCGGCGCCGCCAGCTTGCAGAATGTTCAGCCAAATTCGACCGGACCGCTCTTCAATAGGATAAGTGGCGAGGCCACGACAGATAGGCGCGCGAGCCGGCGAACCATCATCGACCTGGAAGCGGCCGTTGTGTTTGGGGCACTCTAGCAAATTGCCTTTGACCAGCCCCTCGGACAGATGAGTATTGCCGTGGGTGCAGATGCCGTCGGTGGCGTGCAACTGGCCGCGGTCGTTTCTCACCAGGGCAAAGGTCTTTGGACCGTGATCAAATCGAATCACATCTTCTAAGCCAAGGTCCGCTGCCGCGCAGACTTCTAGCCAACCCTCGGCGTCGGGTTCGGCGTCCACGCCTCGCAGCGGCTCCTCGGTGCGTGCCGGCGGGTCTGGCAATTCGCGTTTGACGTGGTAGGCCGGGTCTCTTACCTGTCGCAACACGGCGGGGATGATTTCTTGCCAGGCGCTCAACAAGCTCGGGTACGCCGGCGGGCAGTCGGCTTTGATCGCTTCATGCAACTCGGGCAATCGGTGGTAAGGCACCAAGGGGAACATGTGGTGCTCGAGAT
>JBCDCL010000429.1:0-2838 GCA_039182175.1 Planctomycetota bacterium | reverse complement strand
CTTGGGCGGGCACTCGATGATCTCAACGGTGTCACCCTCTTGCGACTCGTTGTTTTCATCATGCACGTGGCACACGGTGCGTCGCTCGATGAACTTGCCGTACTTCGGGTGCTTGACCGAACGACCGATCTCGACCCGGCGGCTCTTGTCCATGCGATCGCTGGTGACGACGCCGATGACTTGTTTCTTTGGCATAGGTTTGCGGTACTGGCTGTTGGCCGGTGACTATTTGCTGCGGTTGACAGCGGCGTTTGGCAGCTGCGGTTGATCGTGGACCCGTTACTAACTGGCTGCTTCAGCAGTTGGTTTGGCGGCTTCCAATGCCTCGTTCGCTTTAATGCGTTCGGTCTGGATGGTCTTTACGCGGGCGATGAGCTGCCGGTTACGCCGCAGTTCGCTAGGGGCGTCAAGCGTTTCGGCTTGGGCCTGAATCCGCAAGCGAAACAGATTGTCGACCGCTTCCTTGAGCGTTAGCTCAAGTTGCTCGTCGCTCATCTCGCGAAGTTCTTTGACACTATCCATTGGGGAAACGCTATTGGCTGTTGGCTGTTGGCTGTTGGCGGTAAGAGCTTCCGCTGATAGCTGGCGGCTATCAGCCAGCGGCTCTCCTAGACCACTTGGTCTCGTTTCACGAGCCGCACTTTCAGCGGCATTTTGTGGGCGAGGCGAGCGAAGCAAATCTTCGCCGCTTCTTCGGTGATGCCCGATACCTCGTAGAGGATCGTGCCCGGCTTGCACACTGCCGCCCAATAGTCGGGCTCGCCCTTACCCTTACCCATCCGGGTTTCCAGGGGGATCGAGGTTACCGACTTCTGGGGGAAGATGCGGATGTATAGCCGACCTTCACCACGAATGTATTGTTGCGCGGCAATACGCCCCGCTTCGATCGTTTGGGCGCTGATCCAGCCACCCTCGACCGCCTGCAATCCGAATTCGCCAAAGACGACGCGGTTCCCGCGGGTCGCGTTACCTTTTATACGACCTCTTTGGCTTTTTCGATGCTTGACCCTCTTGGGCATCAGCGCCATTTTCTTGGTCCCCAAACTCGCCTTGGTTTACCCACACTTGGACACCGATGTGACCCTGTGCAGTTTTTGCTTCTACAAATCCGTAATCAATATTCGCGCGAAGCGTGCTCAGCGGGATCGAACCCGCAATCTGCTTCTCACGCCGGGCCATCTCGGCGCCACCTAGCCGACCGGCTAGCTGCACTTTGATGCCCTTAGCGCCCGCTTCCATCGTCTGCTCGAGAGCCCGCTTGATGGTCCGGCGAAACGCCATCCGTTTCATAAGTTGTTCGGCAATGTCCTCGGCGACCAGGTGAGCCTGGATCTCCGGGCGGCCAATCTCTTCGATCTTGATATTGATTCGCCGGCCAATCAGGTTTTGCAGCTCGTCCTGCAGCACCTCAACCTGTTGTCCCTTGCGACCGATGATCACACCGGGCCGAGCGGCGTGCAGCACCACGCGTACTTCGTCGCGGGTGCGTTCGATCTCGATCTTCGGAATGCCGGCAAACTTGTACTTCTTCGAGATGTAGTCCCGCAGCTTCTTGTCTTCGAGCAACAGGTCCGCGAATTCCTTCTTGGACGCATACCAGCGACTCTTCCAGTCGAGCATGACGCCCGTGCGGAACGCGATTGGATTGACTTTTTGGCCCATAAGAAGGGAGCTGGGGTCGGGGGTCAGGGATCTGGGGAACTGCTGCGGATACGCCGCGTCGGTTTGTACGATTACTCAACGGCGACAGTAATGTGACTGAATCGCTTCTTAATGACGTGGGCCATGCCGCGGGCGCCGGGGCGGAGCCGCTTGAACATCGGGCCGCCATCGATTCGCACGTCGACGACTCGCAGGCCAGCCTTGTTGGGCACGCCACGGTCTTCGGCATTGGCGAACGCACTGGCGACGACCTTCTCGAGTAGTCGAGCGCCACGTTGCGGTTGGAATTTCAAAATCGCCAAAGCGTCGTCGACCTTCTCACCCCGGATCAGATTCGCCAGGGGGCGGACCTTTTGGGCGCTGATGCGAGCGTGGCGATGCGTGGCTTTGTAAGGCATGGGAATGTGTGCTGTTGGCTATCAGCTAATGGCTTTTGCGATCTGCTGGCTCCACTGCCGCCAAAGGCTAACAGCCGCGAGCCAAAAGCTATCTACGATTACTTTCCTTTGCCGCCGTGGCCGCGGAAGGTCCGCGTCGGCGAAAACTCACCGAGCTTGTGGCCGACCATGTCTTCGGTGACAAACACTTTCACGTGGACTTTGCCGTTGTGCACCATGAAGGTGTGGCCGACGAACTCCGGGACGATCGTGCAGGCACGAGCCCAGGTGGTGATCGGATTCTTGCTGCCCGCTTCGTTTTGCTTCTCTACCTTGAGGTAGAGCTTCAAGTCGACGTACGGGCCTTTTTTAAGGGATCGGCTCATAGGGTAGCTGTTAGCTGTTAGCCGCTAGTAATGAGTTTTTAATTACTGGCTAGCGACGAATGGTTACCGATAACAGGTGATGTTTGTTCCTAACTGACAGCCAATAGCTAACAGCCATTAGCCAACAGCCTTTTCTTATTTCCTAACCAACTTTTGCACGCCATAACGCTTCGACTTGCGGCGGCGAACGATGGCGGCGTTCGATGGCTTGCGACGCTGGCGGGTCATGCCGCCCTTGGCGCTGACGCCGGTCGGGCTCACAGGATGACGGCCACCCTTGGTGCGACCTTCGCCACCACCGTGCGGGTGGTCGATCGGGTTCATCGCGGTGCCACGAACGTGCGGGCGGCGTCCTAGCCAACGCTTACGGCCTGCTTTACCGAGCACCACCATCGAGTGATCGCCATTGCTGG
>JBCDCL010000428.1:0-2893 GCA_039182175.1 Planctomycetota bacterium | reverse complement strand
GCGGGAATCCACGCCCGCGGGCGTGGCACGTTTCGACGGGGCGTGTACTCTAACTCTGGAAGCCCAAGTGGGGAAGGCGAAAGGGGGCGGCGTGCGGGGCCGTTTAGCGTTTCACGCGGCGACGCTTCACGAAGCGAAGCAGTTTGGCAAAGGCGGAGGGGCGAACGCGGAAGTGTGAGTACGCAAGGCGATATCGGGCCAGCTCCCACCTAGCTCCGCCTTCCCCCTTCGTCCTTCCGCCTTCCGCCTTCCCCCTTCGACCTGCCCGTCTGCCGGGTGACGCTCGCGTAGGCCCGCCCTAGAATGAAACGTTCGCCCCCGGCTTCCGGCCGCTAGCACTTCCCTACCCAAACCGACCATCGAGTTTCGCAATGTCTACCGACGATCCGTCGCAAGTTCACCCGTCCCCTCCGGCTGCGGCGCCGCAAACGATCGTTGTGCAGCAACGTGAGAGCTGGTTCGGCCGGTTCGGCAAAGTGCTGCTCGTGCTGCTTGGCCTCGCGGTGATGACCATCTTCGGCCTCACCGCCAGCTACCAAAGCTATTTCAACGAGCCCGGCGGTCCGCAGGAAAAGTACCATTCGCTCAACAAGACCGCATTGAAGAAGATTGCCGTGATCAAGGTTTCTGGCACGATCATGGAGGGCGAAGACTTTGTCAAAAAGCAGATCGATCGCGTCAGGAAAGACGACAGCGTGGTAGGCGTCGTCCTGCGGGTCAACTCGCCCGGCGGCACCGTCACCTACAGCGACTACCTGCTGCACCACCTCAACGAGTTGGTGGAAGCAAAGTCCGATGGCGAAGATCGGTTCCCCCTGGTTGTGAGCATGGGCAGCATCTGCGCCAGCGGCGGCTACTATGTGTCGATGGCCGTTGGTGACGAGCCCGACACCATTTTCGCCGAACCAACGACGTGGACCGGCTCGATCGGCGTGATTATTCCTCGGTATGACCTGACCGACATGATCGACAAGCTAGGCGTCGAGGAAGACTCCATCGCCAGTGGCAAGTTCAAGCAGATGGGTTCACCGACGCGCGAAATGACCGACGCCGAGCGAGAGTTGTTTCAAGAGTTGGTCGACGAAACCTTCGGCCGCTTCAAGGAAGTGGTTTACTCCGGCCGGCCTGACTTTCGCGACAATCCCGAAGCGCTGGACGAGGTTGCCACCGGCCAAATTTTCACCGCCGGCCAAGCAGTGGAAAAGGGCTTGGTCGACAAGATCGGCTTCATCGAAGAAGCCATCGAGCGTGTCGCCGAACTTGCCGGCATGGAAACCGACGAACTACGTTGCGTGCGGTATGAAGAGACTCAGGCTCCACTCGACGCGTTGCTGGGCGCCTCGGCTACGGCACGCATGACCGCGCCGCGGAACGACTTGCGGGCGCTGCTCGATCTATCGACCCCGCGTGCTTACTACCTCTGCACATTGCTTCCGTCGCTACTGGAGTCTCGCTAGCGTGCCGCATTTGCTGGACCATCTCGATCGGCGACTGGGGCACTGGGCCGACGAGCAGGGGCTGCCAGGCTATCGCCGAACGCAAGTTCGCAAATGGCTGTTCGAGAAAAGAGCGGCCGATTGGCAGGCGATGAGCGACCTACCGCAGAAGCTCCGCCAGCAGTTGGCGGCAGAGCTACCGATCTGGACTACGCAGATCGCCAAACACACGACCGCTGGCGACGGCACGGAGAAGCTGCTGCTAACACTGGCTGGTGGCGGACAGGTTGAATGCGTCTTGCTACGCGATGGCACGGCCGAGGACGCCAGCCGGCGGACAATCTGCGTTAGCTCGCAAGTAGGTTGCGGCATGGGCTGCGTCTTCTGCGCAAGCGGCTTGGACGGCGTCGATCGAAATCTCACCACCGGCGAAATCTTGGAACAGATGCTCCTGTTGCAGCGGCTGCTCAAGCCTAAGGAGCGGCTTAGCCACATCGTGATGATGGGCATGGGCGAACCGCTGGCGAATTTGGATAACGTCCTGGCAGCCGTCGGCGAAGCGTCCCGCGAAGATGGCCTGGGCATCAGCCCGCGGCGGATCACGATCTCGACCGTCGGCCTGCCCAAGGCGATTCGGCGGTTGGGCGAAGTCGACTCACGGTATCGGCTGGCGATTTCTCTGCACGCCCCGAACGACGAGCTGCGCAACCAGATCGTGCCGATCAATCACAAGGTAGGCATCACCGACATCATGTCGGCCGCTGATGATTACTACGAGCAATCAAAGCGGCGGCTGACGTTCGAATACGTGCTGCTCGCTCACATCAACGACCAACCCGAACACGCCCGGCAGTTGGTTCGCTTGCTGTCGGGGCGCCACTGCTTGCTGAATGTAATTCCTTACAACCCGGTCGAAGGCCTGCCCTACGAAACCCCCTCGTCCGGCGTGCAACGATCGTTCCGCAAGATCCTAGAAGATGGCGGCCTAAGCGTGCGATTCCGTCATCGCAAAGGAGACAAGATCAACGCCGCCTGCGGACAACTACGACGCAGCATGCAGCCGCAAGAAGAGAAGCCGCTCGTCGAGATCGCCACGCCGAGCGACTAAGGCAACGCGGGCTAACGAGGTAGCCTGATTCGCTACGCGGCGTAACGAAAAACAGCCTCGACCGACTTCGGCCGAGGCTGTGCGTTTTTCTATCTTGTGTCTGAGCAGTTCGATCTACTGCCGGTTGCTCTCGGTCGCTTACTCTGCATCGACCTCGGCAGGGATCTCGACTTCCACCGGGCCTACCTGGTCGGGCTCGAACGTCGGCGCCTCGTCGAGTGCCGGATTGCCTCCTTCTGCCGCGGCGGCTGGTGGGGCCTCACCGCGTAGCACCCGCTGCAACTCCGCGACCTGACGCTCTAGCTCATCGATGCGACGCTGCCTCGGGCGGAACAGACGCCGCTCGCCG
>JBCDCL010000427.1:0-2961 GCA_039182175.1 Planctomycetota bacterium | reverse complement strand
GTCCACTGGCTGAGGTCGAGCGACTCTTTTTCTTCGTCGGTGATCCGTTCGACACACAGCTCGTAGGCAAAGTTCGGCCCGCCGCTTACTTCGGCGCCGGTGTCGGACATGGTGCGAAGCCAACGAATCGGCTTTTGCAAGAAGTGCGTTGGCGTGAGTAGCGTGTTGGGCCGGCCGAAGTAGATGGGCTGGATTACGCCGCCAATGAGGCCCATGTCGTGATAGAGCGGCAACCACGTGACTCCCACCCCTGCATGCGTCGGCTTGAAGGCGTCGGAAATCACGGCCGTGTTGTGCAGCAAGTTGCCGTGGCTCAGCATCACGCCTTTCGGCGTGCCGGTTGAACCGGATGTGTATTGCAAGAAAGCGAGTGTGCTTTCTTCGACCTTGGGGTCTCGCCACCGATCGGCGCCATCACTAGGCAAGTCGTCGGTGCATGACCAAGGAAGCGATCGCAGGTCCGCCAGGTCTTCGATCATCGGTTCGACACGATCGAAGACGCTATGCGTCGTGAGTGCGATCTTGGGCGTCGCGTCGGCGACGATCGATTGGATCCGTGCGAGATTGCGATTCCGACGAGGCGGATACGCCGGTACTGCCGTTACGCCCGCGTACAGACAGCCGAAGAAGGCGGCGACAAAATCGAGGCCCGACGGATACAGCAGCAGCGCCCGCTCGCCTGCCAGGCCACGCGACTGCAAGTCGACGGCGACGGCGCGTGCACGCTGGTCAAGCTGCTCGTACGTGACATGCTGCCGCTCGTTGTCGCCATCGACCAAGAACGTAAAGGCACGCTGATGCGGCTGGCGCGTCGCGCGTTGGCGAAGCAAACCAACCAGATCGGTTGCTTCACAATCGATATCGACACCTTGGGGCCGAGGCGGGAACAAGGCGGGAGTATCTCCTGCCGCTGGGATAGCGAACTCCAACGGATTGAGCGCCAGGGGTGCTGGCGTTGAAGGAAGGGAGTTGGGTGGTTGGCTGGAAAGTCTCATTAAAATGCAACGAATAGGTAATTTCCACCGGCAATCGCCGCTCGGCGCGCTGCAATTTAGATCGGCCTTCCGCGACGGCCGGGCCGATTGCATTCCTCGCGGCACGATTATGCGGGTATCGGGAGCCTTGCTGCAGCAAACGGGCCGTTTGACGCGGCAAGACGTCGCGGACTCCCGCCGTGGAAAAATCCCTCGGACATCCGCCATCGCAACGAAAAAGCCCCGGCCAATTGGCCGGGGCTTAGTCAGGCTTTTTCGAACCCGAGTTTGAAACCCGGTCGGAACCATGTCGCTTAGTGCCAGAATTCGACGCCAAACGTCACGCCGTTGATGAACACTTCCTGCTCGCCGCCGGGGGTGAGCGTCAGGTTGGGTAGCGTGTAACCAACCACCTGCGATGCCCGCGTGACGTTGTCAATGAACATGGCATTGTAACCAAGGTTCATCGAGATCGATCGCGTCAGTTGATACTTCAAGTCAGCACGGAACTCGACGAAGGGCGAGAAAGTCTCTTCTTGCCGGCCATTCACTCCATAGGTCGGCTGAGCTTGAAGCGGACTGTTTAGGCCGCCGGGAACAAACAAGGCGCCAATTCCATACTCTTGGCTTAAGTCGCCGACGTTGTAACCAAACATGAAACGGCCATCGACCGACAGATTGAGCTTGTCGCGTTGGGCTGCCCATTTCAAGCGAATTTGCGGACCGACAATCTGATTCTCTGCCTCGGTAAAGCCGAACCAACGGCCCGCCAGATCTGACTCGCCATCGAAGAGGAATTGATCCTGCATCCTAAATAAGCGGGCGCCATAGCCAATCTCGAGTTGTTGGTTCTTGTGCTTCTCCATCCAGTGCCTGTTGTCGAGAATGTGTGTCCGCATAATCTCAACGCCATCGATCTTATTGATGTTTCGCACACCGAGATTTTCAAACCGCAAGTTAAATTCGTGCAGGTCGCCAAAGTCGACGTAGATCAGGTCTTCTCCCACAGTCAGCACGCCATCGTTGTCAATATCGAGGAAGAAGAACGTACCGCCGTTGCCCAGGATGTCGTCGATGATCGCATCAGCACCAGGTCCACCAGGCCCAGAAACAGTAGGACCAACTCCGGCGGTTATATCATCGTCGTCTGTGCCAACACTAACTGCGACATCAAGTTCGATGGCGCCGATACCGTAATCTCGCCAACCCTCGAAGAAACCTGCCGGCGCTGAAAAGTTCACATGAACGCTGCCGAAGCCGGTGCCAACGTCACCAAAGCCGTAAACGTCTTCGCTTTCGTTTTTGTTGCCGTCCATGATGCCGATCATGAAGCCGGCCCCGTTGTCATCTACGTAACCAAGTTCGTACCGGTCGCCGTAACCAAACTCAGCCCGAGGTGGTGCATTCTTGATGTCGTTCTCAACGAAGAATCCTGGTGGCGGTTGAGGCACGAGGCCGTTGGCATCAAGGAACCCCAAACTGCCAGCAACTTCGGCTTCCGCCTGTGGGTTATTCGCTGGAAACACAACCTCTGCGGGAACCACAACATTGGGATCGCCGACGGTAGTCCGTTCGCCGGTGACCGCCAGCACCATCTTGCTGTAATTGAAGAAGTAGCCGCTACTATCGCGGACTGGTCTGCGGTCGAGGTCGAGGTCGACCTGCTCGAACCACTGATAGTCCGACACGTCGGGAATGCCGGTTTCGAAGTCGTTGCGGTACTGCGCGTGACTGGACGACGCAGCAGCGGCGAAGACGACCCCGATCGCTAGCAAAGCGGCGAGTGTAGAACGGAGGCTGGGGGAGGCGGACATCGGTTACCTCGAAACGTGCCTGATGGTAAAAATCTCGGCTCCTCGCAGCGCGGAACGACCACACCAAGAGAAGTGCCTGTGGGGGTAGTATCGGATGCGCCTGTCGCGTGAGTTGAGTAAGATCGGTAAGCCATGACGAAAATTCGGCTCGTACCGGTTATGCGGCACGACGC
>JBCDCL010000426.1:0-2977 GCA_039182175.1 Planctomycetota bacterium | reverse complement strand
TGAATTCTGTGTGAGACCTGCCACGGCGGCTCTCAAGCTCGTTGACGGGGAGAAAACTGCCGTTTATCATGCGCTCGGTGGGGCAGGATGACCGTTCGCAAGTAATTGTGAGCCAATCATTTACGAACGGATTTACCAAAATTTGGCGCCAGAAAAGTCAGATTTACATAACTCTCGGGGCTGCCATAGTCTGCCATCGTGAAAGTTCACGAGCAGACGGAAGGACCGCGGTGACCCGCCCCCAGCGGTAACCTTGCTTTTCTCGCCCGTTGGAGCAGGTTTCCTGCTTCCGCTGGCCGCCTGGATCAGGGGCGCCAGCAACGACGGTGGCACGAAATACCGTTTCGCGGCGCGCCAATTGCATAACTGCAGCGTTGTAGAAATTTGCCCCCATTAGCGGGGACGCCCGTCGTGCGGCAGCGGCATTACATGCCGACTGCCAACCGCGACACAAATCGAGACCCTGAGAAACACCTGTCGATGTTTACTCCGACGACTTTGAGCTACGCGATGGCGTTTGTGGTTGGCATTGCTGTCAGCCTGATCGTCACTCCGATCGTGCGCTCGGTTGCGCGGCGAATCAACTTTGTCGACAACCCCGATGGTGGCCGGAAGAATCACAAAGAGCCGGTTGCCTTGGGCGGTGGCGTCGCGGTCTTCTTGTCGATGCTGGTCGCCATTGCGGTGACGTTCGCCTTTGCCCGCTATCAGGGCCTCGACATCCTGAACTTCAACCAAGGCCGCGCCGACCGGGCGGTCTTTCTTGGCCTGCTGCAAGCGTCGGGTTTGATCGTCTTGCTTGGGTTGATTGACGACAAGATTGGCATGCGAGGCCGCTACAAGCTACTTGGCCAGATTGGCGTCGTCTGCTTGCTGATGTACCGCGGCTTGGTGATCGAACGCTTCGGCCTGTTTGGCGAAGTGATCGAGCTTGAATGGCTTTCCTATCCGGTGACGTTTTGCTGGCTGATTGGCACCATTAACGCCATCAACTTGATCGATGGCATCGACGGACTGGCGTCGAGCGTCGGTATGGTGCTCTGCCTGACGGTGGCCGCCATGGCCGCCATGCTTGGCCACTTTGCCGAAGCCGTGGTGGTGCTTGCCTTGGCGGGGCCCTTGCTCGGTTTTTTGCGATACAACTTCGCCCCGGCATCGATGTACCTGGGCGACACCGGCAGCATGCTCATCGGCTTGGTCGTTGGCGCCATTGCTGCCCACTCGTCGGTGAAGTCGCCCGCGGCGATTGCGATGGCGGTGCCATTGGCGGTTTGGTCGATACCGATTCTCGACTCCGCAGCCGCCATCTTGCGACGCAAGCTAACGGGCCGCAGCCTGTTTGCCGCCGACCGAGGCCACCTGCATCACTCGCTATTGATTCGCGGCTGGAGCGTGCAACAGGCATCGCTCTTCGTGACGCTTATTTGTGCAACGACCTGCCTGAGTGCCGTGCTCAGCATGCTGTGGGGTGACGAACGGATCGCTCTGCTGATCGTCGTCGCCGTGGTGCTCTTCTTGATCTCGACAAAGACGTTTGGCCATATCGAATTCGCACTGCTGAAGAATCGCTTCCACGATTCGGCGGCGTCGATTTCTGGTAAGCGGGGCGAAGCCTCGATGGTTCGCCAGAGCGCTGTCCGCCTGCAAGGCTCGCGTGAGTGGGACAAGCTCTGGGCGGCGATGACCGAATCGGCCGAGTCCAACCGGCTGCTGAAGATGAAGCTGGCGATCAACATCCCCGCCCTGCACGAGGTGTATTACGCCAGTTGGAAATCGGCCGCCCAATCGAGCGACGATGTCGATCTCGCCTGGAGCACCACCCATCCGCTGATGCTGAACGGCCAGAAGGTCGGCCATCTAGAACTCGTCGGCCTGCCCGATCCCGAGCAAGAATCAACGCCACTGCAGATGATCCAGGTGCTCGATTTCTTGGAGCCGATTGAAGACGACATCCGTCGAATTTGTGAGCAAATCCGGTCCGATCAAGAGTCGCCCGACGACGAGCCGTCACTACTGACCGGTACGGCCCACGCGATGCGGGCGGCCAAGCCGCTGCCGCCTGCCTCGGCCGGGGCGGCGCCGCAAGCCTAAAGCACGTTCAAATTGGCGGTTTTCCGGCTTGTAGGTCCCTTTTTCGCCCTTCACGCCCCGCGTAGGTCGACCTCTGCTAGCGGGCGATTAGGATATAGGCTTCGCGATCGCAAGCCGACGCTCGCCTCGCGGTCCCGCCTGAGTTCCGTCACCTCGGATATCGCATGTCCGCCCCGCCCGCCGCCGCCAGCAATTCTCGCCAAGCGATTCCCCAGTCCGCCCGCGTGTTGGTGACGGGCCATCGCGGTATGGTCGGTTCGGCGATCGTCCGTCGGCTCAAAAAAGCCGGCTACGCCAATATCCTCACGGCGACGCGTAGCGAAGTAGATCTCCGCGATCAGCAGGCGGTGGATGCATGGTTTCGCGAAGAGCAGCCGGAGTACGTCTTTCATGTCGCTGGCACCGTGGGCGGTATTCACGCCAACAGCACGCGGCCGGCTGACTTTCTGTACGACAACGTGATGATGCACGCCACGGTGCTCCGCAGTGCATGGGAGACCGGCGTCACCAAACTGTTGTATCTAGGCAGCAGCTGCATCTATCCCCGCGATTGCCCTCAGCCGATTCGCGAGGAGTATCTGATGACGGGCCCGCTGGAGAAGACCAACGACGCCTACGCCATCGCTAAGATCTCCGGCTTGATGTCGTGCCAGGCTTATCGCCGGCAGCATGGGTGCAATTTTATTTCGGCGATGCCCACCAACATGTACGGCCCAAACGACAACTTCGACCTCAACGGCTCGCACGTGCTGCCGGCATTGATGCGTAAGTTTCAGGATTGCCGCGCCCGATTGGAGCAGGATCCAGATGCTGGCGCCGAGGTCTCGATCTGGGGCACCGGTTCGCCCAAGCGAGAGTTTTTGCACGTCGACGACTTGGCGGACGC
>JBCDCL010000425.1:0-2992 GCA_039182175.1 Planctomycetota bacterium | reverse complement strand
GATCAGTGGCGCCTCGATCCCGTCGCCATCGATCGTCCAGGAAACGGCGGACGGGCGTTTGGTGTTGGCGCCGGTCGATAAGCTGTCGCTACTAAAGCAAACCGGCAGTTCGCTCGATGTCGTTTGGCGAGGCAAGGGCTCGAAGCCCGGTTCGCCGAGTCCGATTGTCTATGGCGACCGCGTGTTCGTCATCGCTCGCGGCGGCATTCTGTCTGCTATCGAACTAGAGACCGGTGAGCAGGCATTCAAGAAGCGACTCAAAGGCACGTTTTGGGCGACCCCGCTCGCAGCGGAAGGTCGACTCTACTGCATTAATGAATCGGGGACTGCTTTCGTCGTCGATGCCGCCGGCAAAGGCGAAATTCTTGCCAAGTGCGACTTCGGCGAATCGATCTACGGCTCTCCCGCCGTGGCGGATGACGGGATGTTCGTACGCAGCAACGCCAAGCTCTGGAAAATTGCCGTGATCGAGCAAGCCCGAGCCACCACGGGTGCTCGCCAGCAGTAAGACGCCTTTGCCTACCGGCAGCGGCTCATGCAGGCAGCGTTAAATGCCGAGCAGCAAATCCGTTACAAGCCAGCCAACAGGGCCGGGCAAACCGCAGCCCGTCGCTGGCGACCGGATGTGACGCTTCCGGTCGGCAGATCGGACCGTGCGGCCGGCTCACCCATGTTGACCTGCCCAGATTTCGGTCTAATATCTTGTGAACGCACGACTTGGGCGTTGATCGCGGCCACGGGGGCGTGGCGGAATTGGCAGACGCGCTAGATTTAGGTTCTAGTTCCTCACGGAGTGCAGGTTCGACTCCTGTCGCCCCTATTACCCTAACGCTCGTGGACGCGCGCCGAGGCGCGCTCGACGCTCATAGACGCACGTTTTGAGCGATCGGCCCAATTCTGGTCGCTGAATGAGCGTTGGCGCGCGGGTATGAGTGCAGAGGATTCTGCAGAATCGACGGGCCGCTAAGAACCCCGATTCTGCAGCCGTGCAGAATCGGCCGGCGGATCGCCAGCCGAGGGCGGATCTTCGGCTGGCAAGGCCAGCGGACGACCCGTCGCGCGGGCCAGATGCTCTTTGGTAACTTGACCGTAGTTACGAATCGCAACTTTTGGAGAGTTGCCGATCCACGACGTCACGACGTGAATCGGGTATTGGTCGAGCAGCTCGGTCTCGCGGGTCGACCGAAGATTCTGCCACAGCCGCTCCCACGTATGGACCTTGGCCCGTAGGCAGAGCTTTTCGAGCCGGTTGTACCAGGCGGCGTTGGTGATCTTCCGATCGTGCTCGGAGAAGATGAACTCGGCGCCCTCGGGAGCCGCCTCCCATGCCTCTTCGAGGTAGGGAAGCAGCTCGGGGAAGATCGGCACGTGCCGGTAGCGTTTGCTCGGGTAACGCTTTCGCTTCCAGTCGAGGACCGTGATCATCTGCTGATCCCAGTCGACCCACTCCCACTTGAGGGGGCGCAATTCGCTGGCGACGCGAACGCCTAGGTAGCGAGCCATCGCGAGCCCTAGCCGCAAGGCTCCTGGGCGACTGACTGCAAACAGGCGATCGACGGTCTCACGTTCGACAAAATAGCGTCGATCGGGATTCGCGTCCTCCCAGCCAACCATTGCTTCGAAGGGGTTCTCGTGAATCCAGTGCTTGCGGACGGCGACCTTGAACATCGACTTCGCATGCTTGCAGCGGTTGGTGACCGTCGTTTCGGCCAGCGGTCCGCCATCCGGGCGGCTACCGCATTTACGCAGCCAGTTGCGAAACTCTTCGGCATCGTTCTCGCTAACCGCTAGCAACGGTCTGTCGGCGTCGAAGAACTCGCAAAGGTTCGCCTTGATGTCGTCGTACTTGGTAAGGGTCGACTCGACCACGCCGCGGCTAACGGCTGCTGCCCGCTGATGCTGGAGCAGCTCGCCGATCGTCGACACCGGTAGCGGATCGGAAAGACCTTTGTCGGCCAGCTTCGCTCGCCACTTGGGATTGAGTTCGGCGAGCCAGCGAGCGGTCGCACGATCGAGCGGCTCGCCAAACGCCTTGGCGTCGACCAGCCGCTCGAGACGGCGGCGAAACTCCTCGGCCCACCGTTTGGGAGTCTTGCCCAGGTAAATTGTCTCTCGCTTGCCAGACGTAGCAGTCCACTGCACTTGGTGGACGCCCGACTTGGTTGCGAGAGAAGCCATTAGCTACCGATCCTCAAAAGCCTTCGCGAGCGGCCCGCTCGACCGTTTTGCGACGCCACATCTTGCGGCCGTTGAGCTTGGTGGCCTTGAGCTTGCCCGAGCGATCCCACGCCTGAATCGTGCCCTCTGATTTGTTGAGCGCCGCGGCAACCTCTTTGACCGTCATCAGCTTGGCCGCATCGGGCGACGAGGGGCCCACATCGGGCGAGCTTGGGGGATCTCCCTCGGCAGAGGGGGGCGATTGGTGATTGTCGGCAAAGCATTCGGCTTCGAATTGGGCTTTGGTGATGCAAGCGTCGATGTAGGCTTGCCGGCGCGACTCCTGCTCTTGCCGGCGGAATTCATCCTGGCTCATGCGAAACATCCTTTGACAAGGCCACCGGATGCGCGCATACTTCCCGCACACGGGCCGGTGGTCCGTTTTTGTGAATGCGGCTGCCAGAACTTGGGTGAGATCTTGCACTGGCGCCCGCGGTGAATTTTCAAAAGAGCGGGCCGGCTGTTTGATCAGCGAACCGGCCCGCTTTTTTGCTTCTAGCTAGTGGCTATCCATCGCCCTCCTTGCCGCTTCTCGGCGCCGTCGTGTCACAAAGAAACCCCGCTCGCAGCGCGTACGCCGCTCGCGGGGTAAACCGAACGAATGAATCAGAAGCTGCCGCGCTTGGGGTGTTTCCCCCAGTTGGCCCCAAGACCTCGGGGCAGCGCAGGGCAGTGGATACCGAATCCCGGCTAACATGGGCACGCGTCCTATCGCGTCGTCCGTGGGCTCCCCGAGGTGTTGTCGCACCGGAGGGAGCCGCCGTTTTTGAATTTT
>JBCDCL010000424.1:0-3005 GCA_039182175.1 Planctomycetota bacterium | reverse complement strand
CGGCGGCCGTCGGTTATGCATTGCCCAACCAATCGCGGCAATTAGTCGCGGGTCCGTTCCGGCGGCGGGCGGCGACTTTGACCCGCGTCCGTTGTTCGTCGGCTGGTCGTGGTGGGACTCGATTTCGGGCAAATAGGGCCCTAAGGCATCAAGCAGCCGTGGCAGGGCGCCAATGAATAGACTCACGGCCGTAAGAGCGACAAAGACAATCAGCAGCCCCGTAATGGTGATTGCGACGCCATTGCCTTCTCTGATGGCATCGAGTCCGCGAAGAGGGACGTCCGCCGCGGCGGCTTGGGCCAGTAGCAACATAATTTCGTTCCGACGAGGGTCGCGGGCAAAGTCCCGCTGCCAAGTGACGTGGCCATGATAACCGCCGCACACTCGCTGCACGACCCGCTAGGCGCCAACCGCAGTGAATTACTGCGATAGCATCTTCCACCGGCCGCCTACCACTCGGCGACGACACCGCCGTAGCATCGCTCCACGCCGCCTTGCGTGGAGACCACCAGGGCGCCATCGTCTGCGATCGATTCCACCACGCCTGCCACGTCGCGTGTCGGAAGCCGGATTTTCACCTGCCGGCCTGTTAGCAGCGATCGGGTCCGCCAAAGCTGAGGAAGTCGCCGATCGTCGTTTTCCAGCATCGCCAGCCGCTCTCCAATGAGGCGGACGCACGCGGCCAACACTGCGGTGCGATCGAACTCGACAGGCGCTGGGCCCTCGTGCGGCGACCTAGAAACTGCGTCCACCATGCCAATGGCAGTTTCGCGAAGTTCCTCGGGGGCGTCTCGTACCGAGTTGTTGACGTTGATGCCCACGCCGATCACTAGCCGTCGGTGTCCGCTGCCCGGCGACTCGATCAGTACCCCGCATGCTTTGCGGCCCTCGATGAAGACATCGTTCGGCCATTTCAACTGGACCTCGACGGGCAGAAACTCCTCGATCGCCTCGCAGATCGCCACGCCGACAGCAAGCGACGCCTGCGCAAGCCGATCGACGGGAATCGCCATTCCGCGGGTCAGCAAAGAAAAGGCCAAGGCCCCCGGCGGCGACCACCAGGTATTCGCCCCTCGGCCACGGCCGCTAGGCTGATGGTCCGTCACAAACAACTCGGTTGTGTTTTCGGACGAATGCGACGCTCGCGAGAGTGCGGCATCATTTGTCGAACCAACGTCGTGCAAATAGTGGGCTTGGTCGACCCACGTGGTTTCGACCACGCTAGCGACATCGAGCGGCCTACTATTCTGTTGAGATTCCGACACGTCAGCAGTAGACCCCGCACCGCAGCAACACAACGAGCAAGCCCACACTAGCTCATCTATCTCAGGAGTCGCACAGCATTGCCGCGACATGCCCGCTGCATCAACGGAACTAAGCGATGATCTCTTTCACCACTCGGGCTTCATTCGAGGGGCCGATGAGTCGTTCGTTCAGTCCTTGGTGGGCGACATGCAGGCGGAAGGGGTCGATCCCCATCAGGTGTAGCACCGTTGCTTGCAGATCGCGGACAGACACGGGATTCTCGGCGACGTAGTAGCCGATGTCGTCTGTCGATCCATACGCAAGGCCGGGTTTCACCCCTCCGCCCGCCATCCACATCGTAAAGCCGTGTTGATGGTGATCGCGACCGATATAGCCTGCTTTTCGCTCGGTGTTCACATCGTTTTGCATCATCGGAGTACGACCAAATTCGCCGCCCCACACGACGAGCGTCTCGTCCAACATGCCGCGTTGCTTCAAATCCGTGACCAGTCCCGCGACCGCCCGGTCGATCTGCTGGCACTTGATAGGCAGCGTCTGGTCGACCGACTCGCCGGGCGATGTACCGTGATGGTCCCAGCCCCAATCGTAAAGTTGCACGAAGCGTACGCCGCGTTCGACAAGTCGGCGAGCCATCAAGCAGTTATTAGCGAACGTGGCGTCATCGCCCATGTATGCCTGGCGGGGATCATCGGCTGTCTCTGCCGCTGAGACGAAACCTGGCTTAGCGCCATACAAATCGAGAACGTGCTGCGGCTCGCTAGCGATATCGACCGCTTCGGGCACCGCCATCTGCATCCGGTAGGCAAGTTCGTACTGCGAGACGCGAGCCATCGTTTCCGCGTCGCCGTGCGATCGGTAAGCTTCCTCGTTCAAACCACGCGCCGCGTCAAGCATCGAACGCCGCAACTGACGATCGATTCCCCGGGGATCCGTTAAATACAGAATGGGATCGCCCTGCGTCCGGCATTGAACCCCTTGGTAAACGGAGGGCAAAAAGCCAGAGCCCCAGAGCGATTTGCCGGCACTGGGCGTCTTGCCACCAGAGACCATGACGACAAAACCCGGCAAGTCTTCGTTCTCGCTACCGATGCCGTAGGTCACCCACGAACCCATCGACGCATAGCCGAGGCGGGGTTGGCCCGTGTGCAGGAAGAGTTGGGCAGGCGCGTGGTTGAACTGATCGGTCGTCATCGACCGAATCACACACAAATCGTCAACGATCGACGCCGTGTGCGGCAGCAAACTGCTAATCCATTGGCCGCTCTCGCCGTATTGCTTGTAATCAAACAGCGGGCCGAGCATCTTGGGAACACCCTTGATGAAGGCGAACCGCTTTCCTTCCAAATACTCTTTGGGGCTTTCTTTGTTGTCGTACTTGGTAAGCTCTGGCTTATTCTCAAAAAGGTCAATCTGCGATGGCGAACCGGCCATGTGGAGATAGATGATCGACTTCGCGCGCGCCGGGACTCGATAACTTGCATGTGGCCCAGCGGACTCGCCCGTACTCGCTAGACCGTCGGAGCCGAGCAGGTTCGACAACGCCATCGCACCCACACCTAGCCCGGCGCCGCCCAGAAAATGCCGTCGCGTCACGGACTGTAGCATTTGCTGCTGAAGATCTAGTCCACGCATCGGTGGTCACTCTCCAAACTAGGGAAGGGAGATCGCCTCATCCAAGTTGAGCAACACGCTCGCCACAGTGACCCAAGCAGCTATTTCGCTTGCATCGTCCGGATCCT
>JBCDCL010000423.1:0-3021 GCA_039182175.1 Planctomycetota bacterium | reverse complement strand
CCGAGTGATGTTGACGGCTATCGACGATTTGCCGACTACACGCGGCGTGTCTTTGAGAAAGGCTATGAAGAACTCGGCGCCGTGCCGTTCCTCAACTTCACGGACATGATCGCGGCCGCACCCCACCTAGCGCGGTTGCGGGCCGACCGCAGCGTGTATGCGATGGTTTCGCGATTTGTCAAAGATGAACACCTTCGGCAGGCCTTCAGCTTCCACCCACTGCTGGTCGGTGGCAACCCGATGGATACGAGCTGTATCTACACGCTCATTCATTGGATCGAACGTAAGTGGGGCGTCTTCTTTCCCGAAGGGGGAACGGGGGCACTCGTCCGGGCACTAGTCCGCCTATTCGAGGACCTCGGTGGCGAGTTGCGTTTGAACACGCCTGTCAACCGCGTTGAGTTGCGACCCGGCAGCAATGCTCGCCGTGATACCCCGACGCACGTTGTGCACGCTGGCGAGGCGGAACCGGCTGAGTTCGACGTCGTGGTCTCTAACGCGGACGTCCATCACACCTATGCGAAGATCTATCGCGAGGCGCCGGGGGCACGCCGGCGCCAGCAGCGGCTGGAGCGGATGGCGTGGTCGATGTCGCTGTTTGTTCTGTACTTCGGAACCAATCGGCGCTATCCCAACCTCGCGCATCACACCATTTTGTTCGGCCCCCGCTTCAGAGGTTTGCTCCGCGACATTTTTCGCGGCGATCAACTGCCGGATGACTTTAGCCTTTACCTCCATGCACCAACGGTGACGGACCCCAACATGGCGCCGGCGGGGGGCGAGTCGTTTTACGTGCTCAGCCCGGTGCCACATCTGGGAAATGCGAAGATCGATTGGGACACGGTCGCCGACGCCTATGGCGACGCCATCCTTCAGTCGCTCGAAGAGCAACTGCCAGGAGTGCGTGAGTCGATCGTTACCCGCCGCCACTTTACGCCGAACGATTTCGCTAGCAAGTTTGGAGCTCATCATGGTTCTGCTTTCTCCGTGGCGCCCAAGCTCACGCAAAGTGCCTACTTCCGCCCGCACAATCGCGACCGGAACATTCCGGGACTCTACTTGGTCGGCGCCGGCACCCATCCAGGGGCAGGCGTACCCGGCGTCGTCAACTCTGCCAAAGCAACCTGCGACACGATCGCGGCCGACTACCAAGTTGCAAACGCCTGATGCGTCTCATGCCGACGCGTCGATTCATCGCCACAGTCGTTCGTTCTCACTTGCCAGCAGATTGCTGCCCGCCAGCAAGCGAACCGATGTTAAGCAGCTCTACGCCTGGTGCCGCTGGTGCGATGACGGTGTCGATGCTGCCGAGTCGCCCGAAGACGCCGCCAATTTCGTCGACCGTGCAATACAAGACCTGCAGCGCATCGCAGACGGTCGTACCCCGCATGCGGTGGAGAGCCTCTGGCTTGCCGATCTTATCGAGCGCTACGATTTACCGATCGAAGCCGCCGAGGCATTGGTCGAAGGATTCAAGTCGGACCTAACGCCGGCAAGTGGCTTCGATGAAAATGGCCTTATGCAGTACTGCTTTCGCGTCGCGGGAGCGGTCGGCGTGCTGCTTTGCCCAATCCTAGGCCTCAAAGAGAAAAGCTACCTGCCACACGCTGCAGCCCTCGGCATCGGTATGCAACTGACCAACATCGCCCGCGACGTGGCGGAAGATTGGCGGCAGTCGCGATGTTACCTGCCTGTCGAATGGACCGGCGGCCCTATTCCGAGCGATTCGCCTCCGCCGCGTGATCGTGTTCGCAGCGGTGTCCGAAAGATCCTCGAAGTCGCCGACGATTTCTACGCTGCGGGCGAGTCCGGAATTACTGCGCTCGAACCCGGCTCGCGTTTAGGCGTGCGTGCTGCGTCGCGGATCTATCGAGCGATCGGTGAGAAAATCAAACGGCAGGGCTACCACGTGCTCGACGGTAGAACCCGGGTGTCGTTGGTCGAGAAGGTAGCAATTCTTTTGCCGCTAGCGGTCGGGCAGGTGTCTGAAATCTCTGCAGCTAAAGCGATCAATCACAGAACGCATGCACTCAAAGTCTCAGCCCGCTTACTCGAAGAACACGGAGTCAAATTGTGAAGTCAGAAGCCTGGAGTCTCGTATTCACGGGGCTGTCTCTCACGTGCATTACGTCGGCCGCGTTGTTCGTCTTGGTTGCGATCAACCCGAAAGACTCCGCCTACGGCGCCACGCCACTGATCTACGCCGGCGTCTCGGCCGTCGTGGCCGTCGCATTCAACCGAGCAGCCGCCTGGGCGGCGGGCAAAGCACGGCCATCGTAAGCAGCGTGCCTTTGAAGCATGGATACGAAAGTATCGGCTTCGCAGATAGCCGCCGAGCTACCGCTCGGCGCTCACCAGCCTGATCATCGACCAACGCCTGGCGAGAAGGAGTTTACCCCAACTGCTGAAAAGACTTACGTCGACGGTCGCGGTCGCGTTTCGCGGCCTAGGCGCTCCGATCGCAACTACCAATTCTCTGGACGCATCGCGATGGGCTGCTAGAATGGAGGACTTGGGTACGCGCAGTAGAACGCGGCCTGCAACACGCTTATCGATGCCTGTCGCGACCAACACATTTCGCTCCTGCTCCCCGATAAGCGTCGTCGCCACGCTGTGAAATCCTAATTCAGTGGCTCGCTCTTCTGCCGAGTCGCGGTCGAAACCCGCATCAGCGATTGGCTAGGTATTGCCATGCTTTGATGAGGTGTTTTGATGCAGTGGTTTATCGCGAAATGCTGGCTAAGGACGCCCCTCGCGTTGGCTTTCGCCTGTCTCGTGCTTGATGTTTACGCAACGTCTGCCCATGGCGAGACAGGTAGCGGCGATCATGCCGACGCCGAGTCCATCAGCTTTCTCAAGCAAATCCGTCCGGTCTTGGCGGACAAATGCTTCGCATGCCACGGTCCGGACGATAGCTCACGCGAAGGCGGCTTTCGGTTCGACAAGCGGGAGAGTGCGACCAGTGAAGCAGATTCCGGCGAGCATCCCATCGTGCCTGGCGATCCGGACTCCAGCGAGATG
>JBCDCL010000422.1:0-3027 GCA_039182175.1 Planctomycetota bacterium | reverse complement strand
TTTCGCGTGGCGTCGAATGCTTCGATACCGGCCTGCTGCCACAACACGCGGCCACCACCAAAGCGCTGGTAGAGATGCCGCTGAAGTTTCCAATTGCGAAGCATAAACTGAGCAAACATTTCACTGGGTCGCTCCAAACGCTCTTCGAGCACCCGCTTCTGAACTTCTAGTCGGCGACGCTGTTCGGCCGCCAAGTCGTCCTTTGCAAGCTCTCCCTTCACCGCCGTAAGTTCATCAGTGAGTACTGGCTCCACATCACGCATTCGCTCAGCGTGATTTTCGGCAGTAAACCGCAACAGGGCGGCAACTTCTGCGTTCGTCGGCTTTAGCTGCTCGGCATGGCGTTCCTTGTAATCTTGCAGTAGCGGCGTCACGAATAGCCGACGCATTTCGCTCGCCGCGTCCGCGTCGGGATCATTCAGCCGAAGTTGGTCGCGGTAGACCGGCGTGCCCAGCACTTGCCCGATTGCCTCTCGCGATGATGCCGGCGTGGTGTCGGGCTCGGCTTTGGCGAACGCTGCCGGGGCGATGCAGATCATGCAGGCCGCCAAGCCTCGTAAAGTCGTCGGATTCATGTCGGATTGCCTAATAAGTGAAGTCGGTCCCGCGAGGCATTTCGCCGTGCCGTGGGGCATCTTGCAGTGCATTCAATTTTCACCCGAAAAAGTTCGGAAACCTATTGCATGAACATCCGAACACCGATAACGTATTCAGGCGTACAGTATTTGGCCAGCGCCCTGCTGCAGGCTTCTCGCCGGTCGCCTTGCAATAACGTTATCCCTTGCAGATAAAGGACTTGTCACATGGTCACCACCGCCACCAAGACACCTTCCAACAACAAGAGCACGGCAGCAAAGAACGGCAACGGCATGGCAAAAAGGGAAAAAGCAGGGGCGAAAAAGCCCGCAAAGTCTTCCAAGACGGCAAAAGCGAAGAGTGCGATCGACACCGTGCTAGAGAACAGCGACGACCTCCGGCACACGGTGGCGGCGATTGAAAAGCAGTTTGGCGAAGGCGCTATCATGCCGCTGGGCGCTGATTCGGATCGGCGTATCGAGGGAATTTCGACCAGCAGCCTATCGCTCGACATGGCCCTAGGCGGGCAAGGCATCCCGAAGGGGCGAATCATCGAGGTGTTCGGGCCCGAATCGAGCGGCAAAACAACGCTTGCACTGCATGTTGTCGCTCAAGCCCAAAAGTCGGGCGGTATCGCCGCGTTCATCGATGCCGAGCACGCTCTCGATCCTAGCTGGGCGAAGAAACTAGGAGTCGACCTTGAGACGCTACTTGTCAGTCAGCCAAGCCACGGCGAAGAGGCTATGCACATTTGCGAGATGCTCGTAAAGAGCAACGCCGTGGACATTGTCATCGTCGACTCCGTGGCGGCTTTGGTGCCCAAGAAAGAACTCGATGGCGAGATCGGCGACTCGCATGTCGGCCTGCAAGCCCGACTGATGAGTCAAACCATGCGGAAACTGACCGGCGCCATCGCCAAGTCAAAGACATCGGTCATCTTCATTAACCAGATTCGCGAAAAGATCGGCGTCATGTTTGGCAGCCCCGAAACAACGCCCGGCGGCCGTGCCCTGAAGTTCTATTCCTCCTGCCGAATCGACGTCCGCAAGATCGGCCAGCTAAAAGATGGCGAAGATGTCGTCGGCCAGCGCGTGCGAACCAAGATCGTCAAGAACAAGGTCGCACCGCCGTTCCGCGTCGCCGAGTTTGATATGATGCACAAAGATGGCATCAGTTACGAAGGCGATTTGCTGGACCTGGGTGTTGAGCAGAAGATTGTTGGTCGCACTGGCGCCTGGTTCCGCTACGGCGAACAGCAATTGGGGCAAGGCAAAGAAAAAGCCCGTGCATTTCTCAAAGAGAACCCCAAAGTCGCTGCAGAGATCCAAGAAAAGATCCTTGCCGCTGGCGGCTTTGACGATCTGTTAACCACCGAGCCGGCGCCAGACGGAGGCCAAGACGACGATGGCGAACTGTGAGCATGCGAGTCAGCTTGCTCGAACCGTCGCACTTACGATCGGTTTGATCGCGGGAAGCGGACTGGGGCAGGTTGCTCCATGCCAGGCGCAGGGTGCGGGTGCGGGTGCTGGCCTAGACGCCCTGCGTTCCGCTCAGAGTGCCTTGATCGAGTTGATCAAAGCAACCGAGCCATCGGTCGTTGCGATCACGCATACGCCGCCGGCCCAGGCAAACCATAGTCCGCTCCTATTTCGCCAGGGCGACGATGGGTTTTTTCGCGATCTGCGAGGCATCCCCGGGAATGCTCGCGTAGAGACGCCCGCGGGGGCTGGCGTTGTCATCGATGCCTCGGGGCTGGTGCTCACGCAGTATTTGGTGGTCCAGCCAGGACAGCAGCACACCATCTACACGGTAGACGGCGATAGCTATCCCGCAGAAATCCGGGCGGCTGACCCTCGCAGCGGACTGGCCGTGCTCGACGTATCGGTGGAACGCAATGATCTAGCGCCGCTGCCGATAGGAAAAGCTGAAAATTTGCAGAAGGGAAGCGGCGTCGTCACGATCGGGAATCCAAACGCCTTGCTAACGGACGGGCAGCCGACTGCTAGCTACGGCACGATTACCAATCTTGCTCGCAAAGCCGACCCGCAGGTCAATCTAAACAACGCCAAAGACCCGCTGCGTACCGGCTACCGTACGACGCTGCACCACTTTGGGGCGTTGATCCAAACCGACGCCCGCCTGGGCTGGAATGCTAGTGGTGGCGCCGTTGTTAATCTAGCCGGCGAACTCGTCGGTATTACAACTACCGTTTCCGTGATCCCGGGCCATGAGCAATCGGCAGGGTACGCGATTCCAATGAACGCTGCCTTTCGTCGTATCGTCGACACGCTAAAGGAAGGCAAAGAAGTTGAATATGGGTTGCTCGGAATCTCTTTTTCGGTGAGCGCCCGATCAAAGACAACAGACGGTCGATACGGAATCGCCGTCCAACAAGCTTACGCCGGTGGTCCTGCCGGGCGAGCTGGCCTCCGTTCGCGAGACATCATCACT
>JBCDCL010000421.1:0-3066 GCA_039182175.1 Planctomycetota bacterium | reverse complement strand
TGCTCGCCTTCTGCCGGCGCCGATGATGAACATCCTCAACGGTGGCGAGCATGCCGACAACTCGGTCGATATCCAAGAGTTCATGGTCATGCCACTCGGCTTTGACACGTTTAGCGATGCGTTGCGGTGCGGCACCGAGATTTTCCACAACCTCAAGAAGGTGCTCAGCGACAAAGGCCTCAACACGGCCGTCGGCGACGAGGGTGGGTTTGCCCCCAACCTAGGCGCCAATGCCGAGGCGTTCGACGTTATTCTTACTGCGATCGAAAAGGCAGGCTACAAGCCGGGCGAGCAAGTCTGGTTTGCCATGGACTGCGCCGCGAGCGAGTTTTACGACTCCGACAAGAAGGTCTACACGATCGACGGCAAGGAGTTGGATTCGACCGGCATGGTCGACCTGCTCGCTGGCTGGGTCGACAAGTTTCCCATCTGCAGCATCGAAGACGGCTGTGACGAAGACGACTGGGATGGCTGGAAGCAACTGACCGACAAGGTGGGCGATCGTTGCCAGCTGGTCGGCGACGACCTATTCGTCACCAATGTCGAGCGACTGCAGCGTGGCATTGATCAAGGCATTGGCAACTCGATCTTGATCAAGGTCAACCAAATCGGCAGCCTGACCGAAACGATCGACGCCATCAACCTCGCCCACGGCAACGACTACACCAGCATCGCCAGCCACCGCAGTGGCGAGACCGAAGACGCAACGATCGCCGACCTGGCGGTCGCCCTCGCCACCGGCCAAATTAAAACCGGCTCCGCCAGCCGCAGCGACCGGATGGCCAAGTACAACCAACTACTACGAATCGAAGAACAGTTGGGCGCCTCGGCCACCTACGGGGGGCCGAAGTTCAAGGCAAAGTTGGGGTGAGTTGATCGTCGTCGCTCGGTCGATCATGGTAGGGACTCCATTTCAAAGCTTTATGCCTGAGGGTCTTTGCCGCGATGAGCATCATGCTATTGCAACGACTGGTCTGTTTGGTTGCGATACTGTTGGTGGGCGCCGTCGCCGGCTGGGCGGATGAGGGTTCGCCGGGGCGTTGGTCGGTCGAGCGGGCCAATGCTTGGTATGCCGAGCAGCCGTGGATGGTGGGGGCGAACTTTGTGCCGTCGACCGCCATCAACCAGCTCGAGATGTGGCAGGCCGATACGTTCGATCCTGAGACGATTGACCGCGAGCTAGGCTACGCGGCTGGCATCGGCATGAATACGATGCGTGTCTTCCTGCACGACCTGGTGTGGAAAGAGGACCCAGAGGCCTACCTTAAGCGGATTGACGAGTACCTGGCGATTGCCGACCGCCACGGCATCAAGACGATGGTCGTCTTCTTCGACGGTGTCTGGCACCCCGTGCCCGAGTCGGGCCCGCAGCCGGAGCCGGTCGCAGAGCGGCACAACTCGGGCTGGGTCCAGTCGCCCGGCAAACAGATTCTCGGCGACCCGGCACGGCATGACGAACTGCGTAGCTTCGTCGTTGGCGTGCTACGGAAGTTTGGCGACGATCCACGCGTGGTCGTTTGGGACCTTTTCAATGAGCCTGACAATAGCAACGCGGGCAAATGGGGCGGCACGGCTGCGGAAGAGTTGCCACCGGATGAAAAAGCAAAGCGAGCGACGCAGCTACTGCGTAAGGCTTTCCAGTGGGCTCGCTCGGTGAACCCGAGCCAGCCACTGACGGCGGGCGTCTGGGGCGAGCCCGATTGGTACGAGTCGCCGTCTGAGATCGAAGTGCTTTCGCTCGCCGAGTCGGACGTGATTAGTTTCCACACGTACCAGCCGATTGACGAAGCGCTAGAACTCATCGCCGGCATCGACGACGCCACGGACCGACCGCTGCTCTGCACCGAATACATGGCGCGGACCGCCGGCTCGACCTTCGAGGGGCTGCTGCCTGAATTCAAGCGACGCAAGATTGCCGCCTACAACTGGGGGCTCGTCTCAGGCCGGTCGCAGACCATCTACCCTTGGTCGTCGTGGTGGCGGGCATTCGACGAAGAGCCAAAGACCTGGTTCCACGATGTCTTCCGCCCCGACGGCACGCCCTTCGCCCAGGCCGAGGCCGATCTGATCCGAGATCTCACGGCGAGCGAATGACGGCTCACCGGTACTAGCTTGCATGCGGATTTCTAAAGGCTTGCGCGTTGGCATAGCACTTGCACCTCAATTATCTCGTTAACGAAACTTAACGGAGGAACAAATGAGCGATACGCCACGCGAGCGTTTTCAGGATTTGATTACTGGTTTCTCGAACGCCATGCTGGTCACCAGCAAGGCAGATGGGTCACTTCGGGCCCGGCCGATGCAAATCGCCGAGGTCGAGTCGGACGCCGATCTCTGGTTTGTCACCGAATTGGATTCGGCCAAGACCGACGAAATCAACGACCATCCTGAAGTAGCGGTCACATTTCAGGATGGCAAGAAGTACCTGTCGCTGACCGGCGAGGCACGCATCGTCGCTGATCAAGAAAAGATCAACGAGCTGTGGCAAGAGTCATGGAAGGTCTGGTTCCCTGAAGGGAAAGAGTCGTCCAACATTACTCTGCTGCACGTGCAAGCCAAAGTTGGTGAATACTGGGACAACAGCGGCATGAAGGGGCTGACCTATCTCTTTGAGGCCGGCAAAGCCTATCTCGAAGGAAAGCAACCCGATCTTGGCGAAGAGATTCACGAGACAGTCGACCTTTATCGGTAGCCCCGCGCGAATCGGCGTCGGCCGAATCGACGTCGACGCTACGCCTGCCACATCGGTGGCCCGATCGCCGCCGTAGCTAGTCAAAGCTTTTGCAAACCACGCATCAAGTAAATAGAAAAGCCGGCCGAGGATTGCTCCTCGGCCGGCTTTGTGTTTTCTGCACGCCACTGTTTGGTGGACTTAACTTGATGGACTCAAGCTTCGATTAACCTTTCAAGCAGGCGGCGTGATTGGTTGTTCAGCGGTTAGCCGACAACCCGGACATTTTCAGCCCGCGGACCCTTGGGGCCTTGGCCCGGGGTGTACTCCACTTGTTGTCCTTCGCGGAGGTCATCAAATGCGATGCCTTCGACGTTGGAGTGGTGGAAAAACAT
>JBCDCL010000420.1:0-3135 GCA_039182175.1 Planctomycetota bacterium | reverse complement strand
GCCTGCAATCGACGCCGACTCCGCAACCCGATGACGACGCCAACCGACAACGCCAAACGAGGCAACTAAAGAGATGAAGCTCGCTGGCTCCGGTACGACCGCCGTGACCGACAGGGACCGGATTGCAAAGCCGCCGCCACTTGAATTGAGCGACGTCAGCGACAGCACGGCGCCCGCTTCGACAAGCAGTGGACTTTGTCCTGCGACGCCAAACGCCATGTTAATCGGGCCACTCTGCCAGTCGGGCGATGCAAATTGGATGCTGGTGGCGTCGCTCGAATAGGGGCCGTCGTAGCCCGTGAGAATGTCGAACGGGTTGGGACCCGACACATGCGAGAGCACCGCCGATTCAACGCCGCCGGTCGCTAGCCCGTCGAGCTGCAGATTGCCCAGCAGCACATCTTGATCGAAGGCAAGCAGGATCGCCTCAGGCGCCGCGAGCGAGCCATCGATCTGAAAGTCGGCATCGTCGAGGATGCCCTCGCCTGTAGAGACAACGCCGAGGCCTTGCGGCCCGTTGGCAAGTAGCGATTGGTTGTTAGATGCTGCAAGCGTAAGCCCGACGCCCGAGACAGTTGCTTGAAGCGTTTGCGATCCGAAGGAGTTGAACTCCGTAAGATCAAACTCAATGTCGCCCGTCTTTGCGGCATTCAGTGCGGCATCGAGCCGGTAAAGTTGGATGTTGCCATCGAGGCCACCAACTCGCGCCGTTAGCTGCTGGCCAGGCGCGGCGAGAATATCTTCAATGACGAGACTTTGCCCAGGATTCACCGCGATTTGCGAGGCAACCTGCTGGCCCGCTTCGTTGAAGATCGACAGCGATAGCCGACCTAGTTCCGAAGTAGCCAACGGCGACTGGCTGCCGTTCTGTGGGCCTTCATTGTATGTCGGACCAACGGGTTTGAGGCGGAAATCAACCAAGCCTGAATCGCTTGCCGTGAACTGGAGATAATCGACATCGGTTCGATCGTCGATGCTGATGAAATCGGTCTGCGACGGCAGAATCAGCGTGTTCGGCGAAGAGAAGTCGGCATCGGCGCCGATTGACCAGCTGCCGAACAGCTCGAGATCGCCTGCCGAAGTGGCCGTCGAAAAGGCGTCGTTGCCGCCATTCTTTTCCCAAGCGTCTCCGTAACTGCGTTGGGCGGCCAGGATGTCGTCCAGCTGCGGGCCGTCAAATGTTGTATTGACGAACGGCTCCATCAGTTGCCGGCTGTTACTAGACTCCACGTGGCTAAATCCAAGGCCGTGCCCTACCTCGTGCATCACCACGTTTCGCAACCGCCGATAGTTGTTCGCCTCGCCGCCGTAGAAGTTGGTATTTGACGTGTCGATCACCATATCTCCAGCACTGGGGAAGTAGTTATACGCCAGCGTGTTGCTGCCTGACTGGCCGTCGATTAAGTGACCTGCCAGCCGCATGTCGGCCCGGACGCCGAGCTGCCCCGCCCGACTTGCCGCCGTCGTGCCCGAAATCGGCACGCCATCGTCATTGGGTTCGTACTGGAAGGAGATTCCCGATATCGACGCCCACCGCTGGTAGGACTGGTCGAACAATTCGAACCAAGATTTTTCGCGGAGGTCGGTAACGTCGTTGTCTGCTGGCTCGCCGACGGTATCGTCGAGGAATGCGATCAGGTCACTCGGGTCGCTGCGAATCGAACCATCTTCTTGTTGCTCATCGGGCAGCGTAGCGCCGTCGCGGACGAAGCCCCAGGTCAGGATGATCGGCGTGCCACGCGATCGAGCAGAGTGCGATGCCGTGGCGCCCCAACGATTGCGGATCCGCAGCGGAGCCAAACCAGGCGTCGCCGGGAAATCGGGATCAACGCCGCCGCGATCGATTGGCGTCTCGCCGAGCGAACCGCCTCCCCCAACGCTCTCGTCGACATTCAGCCGGTGGGGACACGGGCCGAAGTGGGCGACGCCACAACTGCACATCTGCTGAGCCGTGGCGACCGACACACTGCCAGCCCCACACGCCGGCACGGCGATGCCCAAGAAAAGAATCCAACGTATCACGCTCGGCATGCGGCTCTAGCCCGTTATTGTCGTTTAGAGACCGCAAGAGCTACGCGAGCTAGTTGGTCCGATGGTGAAGTCGTTCGTTGGTGAGAAAGCTCCGAAGAGAGTCGCCAACGCATAGCTAGGCGGAAGGCCGAGACGAGAATGACTTTCGCGGCCGTTCGACATACCCACTAGCGTAAATGGCACGCGACCAATGCGTCAATAATTTTGCCGCTTCAACACTATGAAGGTTGATCACGGGTGAATACCGGCGCCTTGTCGGTCGAAAGCTCGCGATTGAAGCGGTAGCCGTCGCCGCGGAATTTCCGCAAGTCGGCCGCCGTCTTGGCCTTTTTCTGGATCAAGAAGCGAGCCATCGTGCCGCGTGCTTGTTTGGCGTAAAAGCTGATGATGCGGTACTTGCCATTCTTCTTGTCCTTGAACTCGGGCGCAACGACGGGCGTCTCCAGATCGCCGGGCTGGACCGCCTTGGCGTATTCCTTTGAGGCGAGATTGACGACCAGAGGCTCGCCGCCTGTAGATTGCGCCGCTTCGTCGACCGCTGCCGACAGTTTAGTTTGCCAAAAGTCGTACAAGTCTTTGCCACGCGAATTCTTGAGCTTCGTGCCCATCTCTAGCCGATAGGCTTGCATCAGGTCGAGTGGCCGGAGCAGACCGTAGAGGCCTGAGATCAATCGGAGGCGATCTTGAGCATAAGTCAGGTCGTCGTCGGAGAGCGTATCGGCGTCGAGCCCTTGGTAGACATCGCCACGAAACATCAGCACAGCCTGCTTGGCGGACTTCGCATCCCACTTTTGCTTCCAGTCTTGAAAATAGCCGTGGGCTGTCTCGGCGAGCGAATCGCTGATGTCCATCAACTTGGCGACTTGCTTTTGCGAAAGCTCCCCCGTGATCTTGGCCAACTGCTTGGTGTCCGACAGAAACTCAGGCTTGGTCGCCGGCAAATCACGCTCGGTGGGCGTCAGGTCAAGCGTCTTAGCAGGAGAAAGGAGGATCAGCATGGAAGTAGCTCGGAGAAACTCAGAATCGTTTGGGCAAACGACCTATGGATTCTAAAGCGGAAAGAGGAAAGGGGAATGCCGAAGAAACCGCCATTCTCCCCTTTCG
>JBCDCL010000419.1:0-3207 GCA_039182175.1 Planctomycetota bacterium | reverse complement strand
GATCGCCAGCACCGAGCCATGCGTCATCACCCCCCGCCGGCCCGGCATCGCAGGAACGCGGATCCACTCGTTTTCATGCTGGTAGTCCGCGCCACGCGTCGGCCGCCTTGCACGCCTCTCTCGATTTGTCGGCTGGCCGGGTCCCTCGACAAACAACTGGTGCGGGTCCTGCCCGTTGAATTCGACGCCATAGAGTTCCGCTAACCGCGGATTGATGAAGGTAAAGTCCGCATCGAACAAATCGAGCAGACTCCGGTCTTCCTCTAGCACCCAGCGGCAGAGCCGAAACGTCTCTTCCTGCAACGCCGACGCGAGCTTGGTGTTCCACAGCGGAAACTCTTCCGGGCTGGGCGACAATTGCTCGAGCGCCGTTAAGCCAAGCCACTGGGCGACGAACCGCGTAACGAGCGTATCGGCATCGGGCTTGGCAAGCAGGCGAGCGACTTGCTGCTGCAACTCTTTTTCGTCGGCCAATCTGCCGTCGCCGGCCGCTCGTAGCAGCTCGTCGTCGGGCATCGTGGCGCCTAAGAAGTAAGACAGTCGACTCGCAAGTTCGTAGTTACCGACCGACTCGATGCCGCTCGAATCGATGCTGGCGATAGACGGATCCGCTACGCCCGTCGTCTCGACGCGGAACAAAAAGTGAGGCGACGCCAAGGCAGCTTGAACGCCCAGGGCAATGCCACGCTCGTAGCTTTCCCCTTGCTCGACGGTCGCCACTACCAGATCGACCAGCCGCTGCACTTCAATCGGCTCGACCGCGCGGCGATAAGCTCGCGGTAGGAAATTCTCGAAGACGCGTGTTGCTGCTTCGCGTGTCGATAACCCGTCGCCGGGCGTGGCGATGATCAATTTGCTGTGGGAAGCCGGATAGGCCGGCAGGCCATTCTTCGGGCCGCGGATGCCGAAGTAATCGATCCACACCCAGTGGCGCCAGTCTTCCGGCTTCGGTCCCAAGGGATCAAGCGAGAATCGCATGCCAACGGTCCGTCGCCCCGCTTCGCTTTGGAACGTCATGGTGTGCTCGCGTAGCTTCCTGCCGACGAGCGTCGTCCCCACGACCTTGCCATCGACGAGAAATTCTACCTCGGCTTTCTCGCGAACGTGCTCCTTGCCAAAGTCGGCACGGAAGAACAATTCATACTCGCCATCGGCCATCCAGAATTTCTGCGTGACCTGAGCGCCGATTTTGAGCGATTCGCCACCGACCCGTTGATCACGTAGCGGTTGGCGATCGAACACGATGGCCCGCTCGGTAATCGCCGCGGCAGCGTTCAGATACTTCTCCATCAACAGCGGCGAAACGCCCAGCACCTCGCCCTGGTTGTCGAACCCATTGCCAACGTCGTCCGACGGCAAGCCGACGATTTCCGAAGGTTTGAATTCGACGTGCAGTAGATCGCGAATCGTGTTGTCGTATTCCACGCGGTTGAGCCGCCGCATCGTGACCCGGCCGGGGCCAGGGTTTGTGCCGCAGTCGACGCGGTTCACCAACTCATCAAGCCGCCTGGCCATCGCCAGCCGCTCGTCGGCCGTGGGCAAAGGGTCGTGGTCGGCTGGTGGCATCGCCCCCAGTTCGATCATTCCGCGAACTTGATTCCAGCGTGCCGGATGTTTTTGCGCCTCAGGGAGCGTTGTCACGATGCTCAGATCAACGCCCGACTCGGCGTAGTCCTCGCTGTGGCAGTCGGTGCAGTACTTGGCGAAGAAGGGCAGCATCTCGCGGACGAAGGGGTCGTCCTCAGCTTCGCTGGCGACGCCAACACCGCACGCAACGCCCAACAAAAAAATGTGGGCGAGCAAAGATCGCGAGCAGAGTTTCGACCCAAGAACTGCCAAAACGGGCCTGGAGGTACGCGGAGGGCGGTGGGGAGGGAGACAGCAGTCACTGCTATGCTGTGATGGTAACGCATCGGCACGAGGCCGACAACTTTTGTCACGACCTGCCGCGTTAGGCTACACTGGGCCGCGTTAGGCTTATACTAGGCGAATTACAAACGACCGCTGACACCAGATTTACCCTCATCAGAGACGAATCAGCATGACCACCCTTAAGTATCGAAGTCTCCTCTCGCCGGCGATGTTGCTTGCTGGCCTTGCTATCGCACTATGCCTGTGTCCAACGACGTTTGCCGACGAAACCGCCGCGTCTAGTGGCAGTGACGCAGAGGGTTTTGTCTCGCTGTTTGATGGTGAGTCGATTGACGGCTGGATTAAGCGAGGGGGCGAAGCCCGCTACCGGGTCGAAGAGGGCGCCATCGTCGGCACGAGCGTGATGGATACGCCCAATACGTTTCTCTGCACACCACGCGAGTACGGCGACTTCATCCTCGAAGTGGAGCTGAAGGTCGACGATCAACTCAACTCAGGCATTCAAATCCGCAGTCTGCATTATGACGAGCCAGTCGTCGCCGAGGGTGAGTATCCCGATGGCCGGCCATTTGAACGCGAGGTACCCGCCGGCGTCGTTCACGGCTACCAAGTAGAGATTGATCCCTCGTCGCGTGCCTACTCTGGCGGCATTTACGACGAGGCACGCCGCGGCTGGTTGGACGATCTGTCGGGCGACGAAAACCAAGCCGCCCGCGATGCGTTTCGCAATGGCGAGTGGAATCACTACCGCATCGAAGCTCGCGGCCCGTCGATCAAGACCTTCGTCAACAGGGTGCCCGCCGCCAACCTGACCGACGACATGACCGCCAGCGGCTTTATCGGCCTGCAGGTACACAGCATCGGCTCGGATGAAAATCTCGCCAACCGCGAGGTCCGCTGGCGGAACCTGCGGATCAAAGAACTCGACTGATTGTCCGCCTCGCGTCAGACAACGATCTCGTAGCCTTTGCGTTGCTCCCGCTCGAGGAAGCCGTTGGCCTGCGGATCGTCTTGGAAGGTTTCCGTGGCGGGGTCGAACGTCAGCGATCGGCCAAGCCGCATGGCAATGTTGATCGCGTGGCAGACCGATAGGTTCCGGTGGTGCGACTCGGCATCGGAGACCGGCGTGTTGCGGGTCTTCATGCACTCGACAAAGTCGGCCATGTGGTTCGGCGTCACTTTGCGGCCGGAGAGTTGCTCGAGTGCATCGCTTGGCAGCGGCCGATCTTTGAGATCCTCAACCGGTTTGCCGGTTAGCTTGCCGCGGTTGACGAAGAAGCGGCCCTCTTCGCCTTGGAACATGATGCCGTTGTCGAAACCGAGGTGATCCGCCTT
>JBCDCL010000418.1:0-3224 GCA_039182175.1 Planctomycetota bacterium | reverse complement strand
CGTGAAATCAACGTCGGCGCCATGCTGCACGATATCGGCAAGCGACTGATCCCTCGCAAGATTCTTCGCAAACGGGGGCGCCTAACGCCCGACGAGCGACGCATTGTCGAGAACCATCCCCGATCGGGCTACAAGGAACTTAGCCAGCGCGAGGACCTCTCGCCCCCACAGTTGAAGATGGTCTAACAGCACCACGAGCGGGTCGATGGCGATGGTTATCCCGTCGGCGTCACCGAAGAGGAGATTCATCCATGGGCTCGTTTGCTAGCGATCGTTGACGTGTTTGATGCAATCACTGGTGAGCGTCCGTATCGGGCGCCTGTAAAACCCCAAGAAGCGGTGGCCTACATTGAGAGCCACGCCGGCGCCCACTTCGATAAGGACATGGTCCGATGCTTCGCGAAGACGATGGCGGTGACCTGATCGCACGACTCTGGCCTGCGACCGAGTTGCAAGCCGTGTTGCCTCAGGAGCCCGACGAGTTTTTCGACCTCGCTGGCCCGATGCCCGCTGGGTACGAAGACCAACGTTCGTTCCGCCGATTCTATTTGCGTCAGCGGGCGATCATGCATCTCGGGAAGAGCTATTACGGCATCTACGTCAAAGACATTTCGCGTCAAGGGATCGGCATGCTGTCGCCCATTCAGCTTCTGCCGCTCGATCGTCCGACATTGATATTAGCGGGGGGCAAGAAGGTCGCGTACCGGATCATGCGTTGCCGGCGATTCGCCAAGCATTGCTATGAAATCGGCGCCGAGTTGGCCGCGTCCGACGTTCCGCAGGAAGTTCCCGAGCAGATTTCGCCGACGGCGCACGTCATCAGG
This sequence comes from Planctomycetota bacterium, assembly GCA_039182175.1. GTDB lineage: Bacteria > Planctomycetota > Planctomycetia > Pirellulales > Lacipirellulaceae > JBCCQL01. Next base: position 2,400 of record JBCDCL010000418.1, on the reverse strand, counting down.
TAATCGGCCCATCTGATCAGTTGTCGACGCGGCCGACGGGGCGAACTTCGCTTCCTTGCCGACCGGTGAGTGTGTCTCCCAGTTCACTGCGGGCTTGTTCGGCAATCGCCAGTAGCCGGGTGACGACCTCGGGATGCTCGGCGGCCAGATCGGTCGTCTCGCCAGGGTCTGCTTTCAAGTCGAAGAGCGCCTGGCCAATGGTGGCCTCTCCGTACGAGGCAGCTTTGCCGTTCCGACCACCGGGACGACCCGCCAACGTCCGATACTGGTGCGGCAGATGTAATTTCCACCGCCGATCGCGGACAAAGCGTAGCTCGCCGCAGTAGTAGCCATAGAAAAAGTCGTGCGGACTCTCGGCGCCAGCTTCGCCCGTTAGCAGTGGCGTGATGTCTTTGCCATCGATTTTGCGATCGGCACGGACAGGTTCATTCACAGGTGAGTCGTTCGCGATTAGCCGGGCGATGGTTGGCAGTAAATCCATGGTCGAACAGAGTTCGTCGCACTCGCTACCCGCCGGCGTCGTGCCCGGCCATCGCACCACGCACGGCACGCGATAGCCACCTTCGAACATCGTGCCTTTGCCTTCACGCAGTGGCCCTGCCGAGCCGCCGTGCGTGCCGTAGCTAAGCCATGGCCCGTTGTCCGAAGTGAAAATGACGAGCGTCTGTTCATCGAGTCCGTTCTGCTTGATCGCGGCGAGAATTTGTCCGACGGACCAGTCGAGTTCCTGCACCACATCACCATAGAGCCCGGCGCCACTTTTGCCGCGGAACTTGTCCGATACGAAAATGGGCACATGCACCATCGTGTGTGGCACGTACAGAAAGAACGGCTGGTCGGCGTGGCGGTTGATGAAGTCAACCGCCCGCTCGGTGTACTGCGTGGTGAGTTGTGCCTGGTCTTCTGGCGTCACCTCGGCGTCGACGATTTGGTTGCCATCGTACAGCGGCAGCGGCGGGAACGGCTCGCCCCTCCACTGTTTGACGCCGGCGTCGAGCGTCGTCTCGCCATCCAGGTAGGGCCACATGTCGTTGGAGTAGGGCAGGCCAAAGTACTCGTCAAAGCCTTGCTGCAGTGGCATGAAGGGCCGGCGATCGCCCAGGTGCCACTTGCCAAAGCAAGCGGTAGCGTAGCCGTGCGCCTTGCACAATTCGGCGAGCGTCTGCTCGTCCGGGTGTAGACCGATCGGATCGCCAGGAAACAGGGCGCCGAGCAGACTAACCCGCTCCGGGTAACAACCAGTCAGCAACGCCGCCCGCGACGCACTGCAAACGGCCGTCGCCGCGTGAAAGTCGGTCAACTTCATTCCTTCGGCCGCCATCTGATCCAGATGCGGCGTTGCATAAGCATCGGCGCCAAACGGCCCAATGTCGGCATAGCCCATGTCGTCGATGAAGACGATCACCACATTCGGCGGCCGACAGGCAGCCGCCCGCGCCACCAGCAGCACCGCCACTAGCCCAAACACAACGCCGCGAAAGCGAGAAGCATGACGGAGCATGAATGGCGACCGCCCGGATTTGGGAGGCGTTAGAGAAAGGAGATGGGGGGATTAATGGAGATGAGGGGGATGGCTAGTAAAACGGCGTCGCTAATGAGCAGTTCCGCCAGCGCTGCGTCTAGAAACGGTAGACTAGCGATTCTTGTAAGACTTTGCCACGTACGCTGTGTCAGTCTAGTCGATGTCCCTGGTTCCCTGCAGCACTTCTTCGGCGCACCTATCTCCATGCAGGACGGAAACGTCGCCGGTGGTTTCGAGGATCACGGCGCGTACTTCTGACAGGTCGAGGACGTTGGCTTCGCGAAGTTTGGCGATGACATCGCTCTTGGCGACGCGGGATTGTTGTAGTGCCGCTTCGATGAACTCGCCCTCTCGCATCAGCACTACCGGTTGGCTTTGCAGTAGCGATTCGACGAACTTTGACCGCTTGCGAATTTTGGCCGTAAGGTATTGGACAAAAAACAGCGTGGCCATCGCCACGACGATTTGTTCGAACGCCGTCCAACTGGTCGCCTGCCCGGCGCCAGCGAGGAGCGACCCCACGGCGACGGTCATCACGAAGTCGAAGTTCGTCATCTTCGAAAACGACCGCAGCCCATTCACCCGCACAAGAATCACCACCCAGGCAATCCCAAGTGTGGAGAGCACCAAGCCGCGGAGGGCAACGTCTACGTACGAGTTGTCTACAAACATTCCAGACCTTGTTGGTGGCAGGCAAGAAGTCGCAACCCGAGCCGCCGCTGGCTAGAGAAGCAGCGTCATGCTTGGGCAATTGCCATGCCAGAAACGCCCCGACGTTGGACATGACGGAGTAGGAAAGACGACCGTCCGGATTTGGAGGCGTTAGAGGAAGGAGATAAGGGGATGAATGGAGATGAGGGGGATGGCCAGCGCTTGGG
>JBCDCL010000417.1:0-3233 GCA_039182175.1 Planctomycetota bacterium | reverse complement strand
GGCGGCTGGGAATCAGGCGGCGGTGTGGCTGACGACGACACGTGCGATAGGGCGGGGTCCGAGTCGTAGGACCGAGTAGGCGGGGACGGTCTAAGGGCTCCGCCCTACGCTGGTATTCGATCGGCAAAGCGGGTTCTTGAGGCTCCGGGCCCTCAGGCCGCAACGCACCAGCCTACCCCTGATGCGGGGGCGAGTCTACGGCGGACGCCGGTTATCAGGGACTGTTAGGCCCTTATTTTCTCGCCAAATCGAGCCCCATGCGCCGCAATGTTGCGGCAACCGTCACGCCTTGCCAGCGGCCGTCTCTACGAGCCGAGGCGCCGTCGCCACGCAGGCGGCTACCAGTAGAAATCGATGCCCGTGCTGAGCCCGTGGTAAAAGACATCGCCAGTTGACGCGACCGAGGCGTCGCCAGGTTCAAAGTCGAGCTGATGCGGCGCCAGACCAACGTGCGTCAGAAAGAGCAACTGGTAGCCCGCCCGCCACGAGATGTTCGGCCGAATGTGATAGCGACCGACGACCGAAAACTCGGTCAAGACGGTGAGCGTGTCGGTTCGATTCGCATCGCTGAAACCTACACCATCGATTTCCGTGTTGGTGGCGGCGTCGGTGAAGGCAAGGCTTGATCGCGTCTTCAGATCGTTTGCTAACACCCCAAACTTGCCGGTAGTCGTCACCGTAAAGCGAGGCGCCTTGTAGCTGGCGGCAAAACCAGCTTGGGGGCCAAAGGCGTCGTTGCTGGTACGGACCAAGTAATCGCCGTCGGTTATCAGGGCGCCACCTGCGTCAGTAAAATCGGCATCCCAGGCGATGTTTTCTGTCAAATCGACATACCGGACGCCGGCAAGGAAATCGTAGGTCAATCCTCGGTTGGCTCGCCGGACCCATTCGCCTGACGGCATGAGTTCCATGCGGTCGCTCTGCAAGCGAGTGCTCGCCTTGTAGTTTAGCTCGAAGCTGTTGAAGCGGCTGTCGTACTGGATAAATGCGGAGCTTGCGCCGTCGAAAGAAATGGGCGCCCCCAAGTCGGTAGCGTCGAGCACCTGCAAGTTACTGCCGCCCACCGATTCGACTTCGGTGTTTTGACCAAACTCGCCGCCGCCGTAGACGGTGAACTCCATGTTGTGATCGATATTGTCATTATCGCGGAACAAGAATCGTCCTAGCGTAAACCGCGCTGAGCCTTCTCGACCCGGCGTGCTGCGTCCCAGGCTTAACGATCGGTTACTATTCGTAAAGCCGACGATGCCAACCGCGGGGCTACCGATCGGGGCGCCGTCGCCCATCAGGATCAGTCGTTGCCGGTTCCATTGGCGGACCATCGCCACGGCTTCGACCTCGGAGTACCAGTAGCCGCGGTCGAGCCACGTGCCCGAACTCTCGGCAGGCACTAGGCGTGTATCAAGCACGTCAAAAGTGTCGGGCGTCGGCTCGTAGGTGAGACTCGTGTCGACGTTGTCGTCTAGCTGGACGCGTGGCGGAGCGATCGTCGGCGCGGTAGGCGTCGAGATGTTTGGCGCCGGCACCGATTCGCTCGCAGACAAATCGCGCGATCCCGAACCTTCGTACGGCAGCGGAAAGTCTTGGGCGCCGGCAACGGAAGCCAGAAGGCTCCCGAGCAGCATGGCGGCAATTAGTCGTGTTTGCATCCCGGTAGTGTTGGCCACAGATCGGACCTCCCTCGTTTGCCCCAACCTCAGACACCCCGCCAACGAACCGCTAAGGTCGCCAGCTAGAGTTGCCTGCTTGGTCGCGTCCGAGCAGCGTCGCCGCTACTCTGCTACTGTTACGCTTGTTGTCGTAGGGCGAACGCCACCGTCGGCAGCAATCGCCCGCCGGCGTGGCCGAGAGATCGGCCCGCCTTTGCCTGTACATCGTCCAGGCACAACCCGCAGTACAGGAATTACCGCTAGAATCGGCAGAAAGCAGACAATCGGCCCAATCGGCAAAGCTTGCCACCACGCTGCAGGCCCCGGCTGGCGGCCAGCGCGAGTGCTGGCGCCGCTGCCACGCTGCCCTCAATTTTCACAAAGCCACCTAGCCTGAGAAAGTAAACGCGTATGCCCACGCCCATCGAATCGTTGATTGAAACTGGCACCAAAGTTTGGCTCGATTCGGTCGACCCCGAGTTGGTCGAGGTCAATCGCAGCCTCGGCGCCACGGGAGCGACCTCCAACCCGATCATCATTGCCGACCTATTGAAGACCGGCCGATTTGATGACCAACTCGGCAAGCTGATCGCCGAGAGCGACGACGACAGCCACGTCGCGTGGGCGATGACGGACCGAGTAGTCTGCGACGCCCAGCAGGCGTTTCACTCGGTCTGGCAAGAGACGGGCGGCGACAATGGCTGGGTGAGTTTTGAACTCGATCCGTTGCTAGAGGACATCAGTTGTACCCTCAGCCACGCAGACAAGGTGGACCGCTATATCGAGCTTGGCAAGCAGTGGTCTGCCGATCATGACAACCGGATGATCAAAGTGCCCGCGACGCCGGCCGGACTCGACGCTTTGGAAGAGTTAGCGGCTGCCGGCGTGACGCTCAACGTGACGCTTATCTTTACCGACCGCCAATACGAATTGGCACGCGACGCCGTGTGGCGAGGCGCCCAGCGGCGAGCGTCGCTCGACCAAGTGAAGAGCGTCTACAGCATTTTCATTTCTCGCATCGATGTTTACACCAAAGACCACGCCACCACGCTGTCCGACGACGCGCAAGGACAGGTCGGCATCGTCAATGCCAAACGGATTTGGCAAGCAAACCAATCGTTTTGGGCCGACAAAGGGTTACCGCTGAAGCAAGAGATCATCTTCGCCAGCACCGGCACCAAAGATCCCAGCGACCCGCCGTGGAAGTACGTGCAGGCGCTTGCCGGCAGCGATATTCAAACCAACCCGCCAGCGACCAACGAAGCGGTGCAAGAAAGCGGCCTGACGTTCGACCGGCAAGTCGACAAGTTGCCGGCCGAAGACGTGCTAAACGAAATCGACGCGAAGATCGATTTCTCGCACCTCGAAGAGACTCTCATGGAGGAGGGCCTCAAGAAATTCGCCGACCCGCAGAAGGCATTGATCGCACTCATCGGCGATAAACGCAAGTCGCTGGCAGGCAGCTAGGAACGCCTGCGTGTCTTCTCTGCAACGCAACGCTCGTTGGCAGACCTTTCTTTCCTCTGGGGCATAAATGGATACTTTTCAGTGCAGGAAGGCAGCTAAAAACAATAATCACCATTT
>JBCDCL010000416.1:0-3282 GCA_039182175.1 Planctomycetota bacterium | reverse complement strand
TTTGCTTGGAGCGTCACGATAAATCAACCGCGGGTGAGCAAGTCTCGCTAGGTGTTACGGACTAGGGCGGGGTTTGTCGTCAGGCTTTTGGTTGTCAGGTTTTGAGTTGGCAGATTTCTGATTGAGGGAGCGATTCAAGTGGCGACGGACAACCCGCGACAAAGCCGACCGGCAGAAAACTCCCTCCTTGACCGCTTGCCGCCGCAAGCTGTGGATGTCGAACGGGCTGTGATAGGCAGTCTGTTGCTGCTGCCCGAGGTGTGCGACGAAGTCGCGCTCATTCTCAGGACGGACGACTTTTACGACGACGCCAACGCACGGATCTACACGCAGATCATGACCATGCATGATGCGGGCCAGCAGGTCGATATTATGCTGCTGATCCAGCGGCTCAAAGACGCCGGCGAGTACGAGGCGGTCGGCGGGGCGGCCTATCTGGCGGAGATTGGCGAGTCGGTTTCCACGGCTGCCCACGCCGAGCATTACGCGCAGATCGTTCGCGAGAAGTCGATGCTCCGCTCACTGATTTTAGCGAGCACCGACATCCTGAAAGACGCTTACGATACCAGCATTGCGCCGCGAGAAATGCTAAGTCGCGCGGAAGAGAAGGTCTTTGCCATTCTCGAAGAGAAAGGCCAAGGCCAAGTGGCGCCCATTCGCGATATTCTGCAAGACGCTTTGCAGCGGATCGATTCGCGTATGAAGCACGAGCATGCGTTCGGCGGCGTCGAGACGGGCTTCGATGACTTTGACGATTTGACGGGCGGCCTGCACGGCTCGGAGTTGCTCATCCTGGCGGCCCGACCGAGTATGGGCAAAACGGCTCTGGCTATGAACATCGTCGAGCACGTGGCGATCGACTGCCAAAAGCCAACGCTCTTCGTCAGCCTCGAAATGGCCTCGCTAGAACTGGGCGATCGGCTCCTTTGCTCACGGTCAAGAGTAAACAGCCACCGCCTTCGGAATGGCAAGATCACGGCCGAAGAGAGTCGTAGTCTGGTCGAGACAGCGGCGGAAATCTCGGGGGCGCCGCTCTACATCGACGACTCGCCCAGTCGCACGATGACCGAAATCGCCGCCACCGCCCGAAGACTGAAACGCCGGCACGGGTTGTCGCTGATCGCGATCGACTACTTGCAGTTGATTGATCCCGACAACTCGAGCGATCCACGCCAGGAGCAAGTCTCAAAGATTGCTCGCCGGCTGAAAGGCCTCGCGCGAGAGTTAGATGTCCCCGTGCTCTGCCTCGCACAGCTCAATCGCCAGGTCGAGGCGACCCGCGATAATAAGCCGCAGCTTAGTCACTTGCGAGAGTCGGGCGCCATCGAACAAGACGCCGACGTCGTGATGTTTGTCCATCGCGATGAGTATTATCAAACGAACGAAGAAGATCGCGAAGCGGTCCGTGGCGAGGCGGATCTACTGGTCCGCAAGCAACGCAATGGCCCTGTTGGCGATATCAAATTGACTTGGCTGCACGACTTCACGCGGTTCACCAACGCCGCTCCGCAGCCTTACGACGATCTCGTCCCGCATGGCGGCGGGCATGAGTTCTAGGTGCTAGCACCTGGTCGCCGCGGTTAAGACGCGCTGCTTGCATGGCCGATAGGGGATAAAGCGTTGCCTCCGCTCCTGCTTATCCCAACGAAGTCTGGCCATGGTTCTCTCGCTGCGAAGCTCACTGGTAGCACTGGCCGTTTCGGGAGCGGCTTTCTTCGCCACGGGCTCCGTAGTCGGGCAGACGACGGACGATCTAGGGCTATGGTTCGCGGCATTCGGTAACGGCGAGTTTGAATCCCAAGACGATAGCTCGCTGCCAAAGCTGTGGTGGTTCGACGCACATTACCGCTTGCTTGATAACACCGGTGGATTCCACCAAAGCATTTTGCGACCGGGACTGGGCGTCAAAGTCGCCGAGGATCAGGTCCTTTGGGCCGGTTACGCATGGATTGTCACGCAGCCAGCGGTCGGGTTCGAATTCGACGAGCATCGCATTTGGCAGCAGTGGACGGCGGCGCCATCGCGGGGCGATTTCCGCTTTCTGCATCGGAGCCGGTTCGAGCAACGATTCTTCGACAATGGCGACGACGTTGCCCTCCGCTGGCGGCAGCTCTTTCGCATTCAGCGATTGTTGACCACATGCCCCGAGTGGTCGCTGGTGCTTTGGGATGAAGCTTTCATCCACCTCAACGACGCGGAAGACGTCGGCATTGAAGCCGGTTTCGACCAGAACCGCGTCTTCCTTGGCCTTGGACACCGGCGTTGTCCCAGTGCGCCGGTTCGGACCGAAGTTGGTTACCTCAACCAGTTTCTCAATCGCCGGGGTGGCGTCGACACGATGAACCACATCTTGTCGATCAACTTCTTCTATTGAGCCCCGCGGATCGGCGATGCCGGTCGCAACTTGCCGAACTTGCTCAACCGGGTGATCGACCCGTGTTGCTAGCATGAAGCGACGCCACGGTTTGTAGCACCGCTCTCTCACCGCAGACGCCTGCGGCCCTTCGATCTGCCTTGTCGCATCTCGGCGGTTTCTGTATCTCTACGCGGCCCCGAGTCCCTTCGTGCGCGTTTTTCGCGGGCGGGATGGGCTCATCGTCGGTACGTAACTTCCGTTTGCGTTTGAGAATTGGCCTCGATGACCAGTCGCAATCCAAATTGGCTGCCGCTTGCTGTGGCCGCTTCGATGCTCGCCATAGGTCCTCTCCCACTGGCGTGGGGGCAAGGCGGCCCGCCCCAGGGATCGCCTCAGCAATTCCAAGGTGGATCGCTGTTTGGCGACAAAGCGGCGGCGAAGAAAGTTTACGGACTGTCCCTCTCGGCCACCGACGAACTGGTGACCGAGATCCGCGTCGAAGGCAACAAAACCGTGCCCGCCACGCGGGTGCTATCGCAGTTGGAGACACGCGTCGGCCGGCCGTTCGACCCGCAAGCGCTGAGCCGAGACGTTAAGAAACTCGCCTCGCTGCCGTGGTTTACTGAGGTCCGGCGGCTGTCGAAGCAGACGGCCGAAGGCCGGGTGATTGTGCTCCGCGTCGCCGAGCGATCGACGATTCGCTACATCGAGTATCTCGGCAACGCCAAGCTGAAGGACAAGAAGCTCGCCAAAGAGACCGGCTTGAAAGTCGGCGCCGCGGTCGACCCGTACGCCGTAGAAGATGGCCGCCGGCGACTGCAAGATTTGTATGCCGAGAATGGCTATCCCCGTGCACAAGTTTCGATCCTCGAGGGCGACAAACTCGAAGACAAAGGCGTCGTCTTCGTTATCAACGAAGGCGTGCA
>JBCDCL010000415.1:0-3293 GCA_039182175.1 Planctomycetota bacterium | reverse complement strand
TCTACCCACTCAACTAGGTAGTTTGCCCCCGAGCCGCCACGGCTGTCCCGCTCTGAAACGACGAATTCGAGCGTCTGAAGCGGAGCGAGCCTGATCAGGCGATCGACGGGCTGATTCACCAGCTCGCCATCCGTATTGTAGTAGCGAACAGACCGCACGTATGCCGGTGCGATCGGGCTCCTATTCCGGATGCTAAGCGTGGCTTCCAGCAGAAAGGGCCGGCCACCGCCGTAATAAACATGGGAATATATCGGGACGTAAACCAAGTGCTCGCTCACGATTTGCGTGTCGTCGAAATCTGTCGCGGCGAGTTGCTCTAGGTCGGGCGGCTGGTAGCTCTTGGGCGGCTTTTGGCTGATCCGATCTTCAAGCTGCCCCAAGCGGTTGTCGAGCCAGTAACCAATCACGCCAATGATCAGCAGCAAACACAAGCCAAGGCTCATGACTGCTGCGAAGCCATGCTCGGCAAGCCATAGCATCCACCCAGGAATTTCCTCGCGTGACTTAGGTTGTCCGGCCATTCGATTCCCCGGTTCAGCGTCTATTCTTGAAGACTTTTATGCTGGCAAGCGCGTCTCGAACTTGCAAGTTAGCGGCCATCAAGTTAGTTGCCTTCGGACGAGTCGCTTAGAATCCGCGGCCGCCGGTAAAGCCGCCGCGAGCGCGACGCCGGACCGATGGCGGCCGGCCTACGCCTCGGCGATGCGAACTCCGCCGGTGGCTGTCCGCTGCGTGGCGAATTGCCGCCCCGGCGGCTTCGGCCAGCACACGCACTAGCAGGTAGGAAAATTCGCTATCAAGCAAATCTCGACTAGGCGCCCGTTGTTCGACCCAGGTCGGCAAGAACCGTTGCTCTCGCTTGAGCGTATCCCACAGCCGTTCTTTGCTGATTTCGCCCTTGAGGAAGTACTCAATATCGGGCCGCGGATCGAAGTGCTCGGGGAAGACCGATCGCTGTGAGTCGTATTCGGCGATCTGAAATCGACGCCCAATGTCTTCCAGGTCGGCTCTCTGCCGCAACAGCCCCGAGTGGTGCCGTCGCAAGTCCTCAGCCTGCTTGCGCCCTTCTTCCACGCGGTCGTTCAGCCACTGGATCTCGGCAAAGATGCGATCGTCGGTCGTGCTGGCGGTGCCACGAGTCTTTGCCTCCAGGGCCGACTCGTTTAGCCCGCCAAGAAACTGCTGCGTCCGCGTGACGGCTTGCCGATAAAACTCATTGTCTTTGCCTGCTAGAGCGTGCATCTCTTGTTCGATGCCTTCTTGTTCGGACTGCTCGGCCTCGATCTTTGTCAGCAGGGCGTCGCGTCGCTTGCCTGTCTTCATGCCCTCTTTGAGCACTTCGGTCAGACCGATCTCCTGAGAGTGGCGTTCTTCGATCGCCTCGACTTCGCCCATTAGCCGGTCGAACTCTGCACGCCGGCGATCGACCTCAGCGGCCATCAATTCGGGCGTCACCCGTAAGAAGTCGTAGCTCTTCTTGGCCTTGTCGAACTTCACCAGCTTGGCGACCCAGCGATCCCATCGTTTGGTGAAGCCACGCTTCTTGTACTCGGGCGTCCCGTGCCCTCGCTTGACCAGCTATTGAAACAGCCGGCTTCGCTTGTACGCCGGCAATTTGTCGGCCGCCTCTTGCTTGCTCTCCTCCACGCGGGCGAGATTGCGTTCTAGCTCTTGTTCGGTTCGCAATGCTTGTCGCGAAAGGTCTTGGAAAGGGTCGTCCTCTTCGAGCCGATTAGCGAGTTGCTCTTCGAGTTCGTCGCGGCGGGCGACCAGGGCGTCGAGTTCGCCAGTCACCTGATCAAGTTCCGTTTGCAGTTGCTGGCGGCGGTCGAGAGCCGTGTCCCAACGCCGCTGCAAATCTTCCTCGGCTTGCTGCTTACGACGCAAAACGTTTTGAAGTTGGCCTCGCACCTCGGCAAAAGCACCGCTAACGGAATCGCGGCTGATCGCCGGCAGGTAGTGCTCTGCGAGCTGCATCAGTTGCTCGCTGCGGTTGCGGACCTCTTCCTCAGCAGCGGCTTCGACCCGCTCTAGCTCGCGGCCCGACTCGGCGGTCTGGCTCTGCACGGCCCCGGCAGCCGAGGCGAGCAGTCGCAGGACGTCCGTCCCAGCCGTGTACCGTCCACTCGTGGGATTTCCGAAGCGGCGATTCACCATCGACGCCACCCCATCCTTGGCAAGCCTCTCGCTCGCAAGCCCGCTGGCATGACGCCAAACAGCGTCCATAGCACCGCCGCCCCGCCGCCAAGAAAGGCAGTCCACGCCAAAATCTCGCCACGCATCACGTAGAGATACGCCAGGAACGTTTCCAAGCTCGCCTCGGGCGGCTCGAACTCGTGGAGCGTGTCGAAGTAATGCTCGATCGCGGCATCAATTTCGGCTTCGGTAACGGGGTCGCCGGTGACGCGTGCCGTTTCTATCAACTGCTGGCGAAGCATTCGCTTTGTTTCGTTTTGGCTCAACTCCCGCGCGGCGATCGTCCGCTCGCGACGCAAGGCCTGAGCCACGTCCATGATCCGCGTCATCTCGGCGATGGTCAGGTCTTCGCTGCCGGCACGTCGATCGACAGCAGTCGGCTGCGTAGTCGATTGCTCGGGTGGCGCTTGTTGTTGCTGGCTAGCCATGCGGAGTGATTCGACAGACGTAGGAGAAACTTGTCGGGCTGTGCCGATTATTGTCTACTGGCAACGCGAGGCCAATTGGCCAGCGACCAAGCCAATCTGCTGTTCCTGAGGAGTTTCCCATGTCCGCCGAAGCCGCCCAACAAGCCCCCGCAACAAAAACGACCTCGACCTCGTCGTCGAGCGGCGGTTCTTCGTCGATGCAGAAATACCTCGACCGCGCCAAAGGCGTGCTAGAGAAGTTTGGCGTTCTCAGCGAAGAAACTCACAGCGAGTTGCTTCGATTGCTCGAAGAAGTTCGCCACGTCGACGAGTCGAAAGTCTTGGCGATCGCCGGCGTGGTGAAGCACATGAGCGAGTTCAACACTTTGGTGCGAGAGAATGTCGAAAACATCAACGTCGGCAATCGCTACCTGAACATCAGCCAAAGCTTTGACTCAATTCGCGAGGACTCCAAGCGGCTAATCGCCCAACTCGACGACGGCAAAATTGGCTTCTCGGAGAAGATGTCGAACGTTTGGATGAAGCTCCGCCGAGGGACGCCACACGACCGGTTTGAGGAGATCGTCGAAACCTACAAAGAAGTCTGCAAAGACACGAAAGATCAGCTTGAGCGCGAGCAAGTGATCATGGACGGCTACATCGACTTCCGCTTTGCCCTGAAAGAAGCAG
>JBCDCL010000414.1:0-3294 GCA_039182175.1 Planctomycetota bacterium | reverse complement strand
TCGCGAAGCTAGCGACATTTTCGCACGCATACTATCTTCGGACAGGCGGCGGGGCGCCGCCTGAACCGACGACCGGCTGGGCGCCTCCGGTCGGCAATCCCACTGCTTCGATCGTCGAACCGCCTGCTAATTGGATTTCGCTACGTGGACCGTACGGCAGCGACTCTAGCTCCAACAGTTGAGCGAGCAGGATGCGTCGCACTTCCAAGACGCTCTGCGGATGCCGATGAACCGAGACATGGTCGGATGGCACGACGATTTGCGACGCCAGTTGCGGCATGTCATCCAGCTTGGCGCTGGTAAGCGATACAACGCCATCGCCCTCTTCGCCAAGTAGTTCGCCCACGAGGCTATCCGGTTTGCGGCCGACGATGTTGTGGTACGTGACCCACGGTCCGGGCCGAGCGTTGAGCACCGCGGGCAGCAGCGGAGACTCTGGCGCCAACGAATCGATACTGGTGCGAATCTCCAGAGCCGAGTTCGGGTGGAAGTACCCGCGATTGCGTGCGTAGAGTTGCTCGCGTCCCCGTGCGAGCCGCATTGGCGAATCGATCAACGTCCGCCCCAACCAGCGGGTGAACACATTGGCGAACTTGCTACCCCGGTGCGGCGTGCCAATCGTCACGACACGTCGAACCGATTCATTGGGCCGAAAGAAGTAGGCGTTTGCGAGCTTTTGGTAGACCTCGGGATCGGCCTGTAGTTCCTCAAACGGCCGATCGCTGTTGATCCGCCAAAAGTCTCGCCCGCTGTCGACGCTTTGCAGCTTCGACACCAAGCCGCCCATGCTGTGTCCGACGAGCACCATTTGATCGAGGGCCGGGGCCTGTCGGTTTGGGTCGAGCGTTTGCCGTACGTCGGCAAGTTCTTGGCGAAGCTGGGCGGCGCTCATCCAGAACGGCTGGCCCGTCGGATAGAGGTACGACCAGAATTGGTAACGGCTTCGCACCAGCGGATCGCTCCGCAGGTCGTTGTACATCTCCATCCACGTGATGGGGCTCGACCATAGACCATGCACCATCAGCACGGGCATCTTTTTGGGATCGTACGGCTCGAGCATGTACAAACCCTGGAGCTTCTCGACACTGTCGGGCCGCAACAGGCCGAGCGTTGAGATCGCCTGCTCTTGCAGTTCGGGCTGATTGAGAAAGTACGCGAGCGGCGTGCTCAGGTCCGATTCGAGCGGTGTCTCACGCCCGTTGATCACGAGCGCTTGCTGATCGAACGGATCGCGTAGTTCGAGCACGAAGCGGGGCGAGCCTGCCGGCGTTGCTGGGTCGGCGTTCGGACCGATAGCCGCCTCGGGTTCTGTAATCCGTAGGAACGCCGTCAACGGGAAGCAGAGCCGGCTTGGGTAATACTCCTCTGCCGCATGCGACCCTTCATGCGGCCGGCGGATTGCAATCAGCGGGACGCCTAGCCCGTAGGTGTGGTAATGGTTTCGCAGGCCGTTGACTTGGTAGTCGCTGACGAATTCAAAACGGTCGAAATCTTCTGGATGCCAGCCGCTGCTATGCAGTTCGATATCGAAGCCGCAGACGTGATTCTCGGTGACGATGGTCTGGTGATCGCCCGGTCGCAGGTCGCCATCTTCGCGGACGACTCGCAAGAGTCCTTCGAGTGCTTTGTTGTAGAGGTCACACGCTCCGCGGAACTGGGGATCGTACGGATTGCAGGGCGAGCCGTCGGAGTGATCGAACAGATAGCGGTACGAGTGCAAGAGCGCGGCCCCGTACAAGTCGAGCGCCTTTGCCTTGTTGCCCTTCTGCTCCACGGCGCCCAGGTACGCCAGCTCCGCCATGGCGTATTCGTGCTCGTGCCATGTCGACGGCGCCGCTTGCTCGCCGAGTTCAGCAATGACGCCTTCGCGATCGCCACCAAGCCGAGATTTCAGATCGTAACGCCGTAGGAGTTGAGCCGTGCGCGGCGATTCGCGAGGGCGCTCGGGCTTATCGAAACCAATCCGCTGCATGAACGGATTGCTAGCCGCCGAGCGAACGGAAACCCACTCGGGATCCGATGCACATCCCACCACGCTCGCGCATGCCATGAGCAGCAACGCACAGACGAGCGGTTTGCGAGGGCTATATTGCACGTTGCTTGGGCGTAGAAGGAGGGCCGGCGAGTACAGACCGGCAGCCGCGGGGCTGCAAGCGCGGCGGACCGTAGCAGGATCGCCTTGGTAGGGCAACGCAGGCTTACCCCTAAACCGCTAGCAGCCAGTCGCCACAGCGCCCAAACTCGCTGGGTTGCCACGTCGCCTTGCCGTGTTGATCATGGATGTCGGCTTACAACGATTATCCCGACTCGAATCAAATCTGAGGCTTTGCTTGTCGACCGACCCGCAACAACTTGCGATCAATGGTGGGCAGCCGGCGGTGACGACGGGCCCATTCGAATGGCCGCTAGCGAATGCAGCGATCGAGGAAGCGCTGCGAGCGGTCTACGAGTCAGGCGACTGGGGACGCTATCACGGCCAGTATTGCGACCGCCTCATTGGCTTGCTGGCCGAGCAATTCGCGGTCGAGCATGTGCACCTGACCTGCTCAGGCACGATCGCCGTCGAGCTAGCTTTGCGTGCCGTCGGCGTGACGGCGGGAGACGAAGTGCTTCTCGCTGGGTACGACTTTCCCGGCAATTTCCGCGCGATCGAAGCCGTGGGGGCAACTCCCGTGCTGATCGACATAAGCAGCGACGCTTGGACGATCGATCCCGATGCACTAGAGAAAGCCAGCGCGGCGGAAGAGGCTAGCCGCGTGAAGGCGATTGTCGTGTCGCACCTACATGGCGATCTGACACCGATGCGGCGACTGATGGAGATTGCCGAGCGGCATGGCTGGAAGGTCGTCGAAGATGCCTGCCAATCACCCGGCGCCGTTGTCGACGGGCAGCCCGCCGGCAGTTGGGGAGACGCCGGCGTTCTCAGCTTTGGTGGTAGCAAGCTTTTGACGTCGGGACGCGGCGGAGCACTGTTAACGAGCGATCCGGCGGTTGCCCAGCGAGCACGCATCTACGCTAGCCGAGGCAACGATGCCTACGCTATCAGTGAGCTTCAGGCGGCCGTGCTGGCGCCGCAACTCGCTAATCTGGCGAAGGCAAACGCCAGACGCACAGAAAGCGTCGTACAATTGTACGACGCTTTGCAAGAACTCGCCTCGTTGGTCCAAGGCAATACACCCACAGAGCAGATGCATGCCTATTATAAATACCCGTGGCGACTAACCACGGAACGACTGCGGTCAACACGCGATTCAATCATCGCGGCTTTGCAAGCAGAAGGTACGCCCATCGACG
>JBCDCL010000413.1:0-3300 GCA_039182175.1 Planctomycetota bacterium | reverse complement strand
GTGTAGGGCACTCGTCCCACGCGCTCATTGACAGCCACGGCGAGGTCGAAGTTTGCCAAATGTTGAACCGGTATTTTTTGAAGTCGGACCACTCCTGCATCGAGCCACTTCGCGCCGTCTCCAACTCTTGAGCGAATCGCTCCTCGTCGAGAATATGACCCAATGCAGGATTGGCTTTCCGCCACATCCTGGGCCGCAAAAGCTGGGCATCGGTGGCATCCTGCGGAGCGGCATAGCACACGTGAAGAAACTCCGTGTCCCTCACTTCGCCCTTGTTGACACGCTGCCCGTAGTCCCACCGCTTCCCGCCCCATCCGGCTTTGTTGTCGCCGGCCGTCGAGAGCATCAGCTCGATCGGCTCTTCGCGGCTGGCGCCCATGAACTTGAGCACACGCGCCAACCGTTCCACGACGACATGCCCCTCGTCGATGATCGCATTGCCGTTCAAGCCCTCTTGCCCTTCGATGTTGTCCGCCGACAAAACGCCGAACCAACTCAGCGACGGCAGATGCGTTATGCGCCGTTCTGGGTTGAGCGTTATCTTGCAGTCGGCAAGCAGGTCGGAAGACTGCTCGACCATCTTCACGGCGTGGTCGTGGACAATCCTGGCTTGCTTGCCGTCTTTGGCGACAGCAAAGGTTTTGCCACCAACCTCGCCATCCGCGGTGGTCAAGTAATTTCCGACCATGGCGCCGGTTGGACTCTTGCCGTTCTTCTTGGGCACCCACAAGCTTGCTCTGCGAAACCTGCGAACGTAACGGCCGTAGAAGTCCGACCAGACCACCCAGCAAAAGAGCCGCATGAAGAACTCGACCTGATAGGGCATCAGCTCGACCAGCTTGCCGGCAAAGTTGGTTCCCTCGTATAGCCGAAAGTGATTCTGCACAGTGTTGATGAAGTGCTCGCCGCGCTCGCGATCCCACATTGCCCCTTGTGAAGCGGCAAGCTGATCGGATGCGTTTCGTATCCATTTCTTTGGCGGTTTGCACGGTTTAGCCACGCTTCCTTCCCTGAATGCTGTTGGGCTTCTTCTTCTCTACTTTCATCCGGGCTCGATCTGAGGGATTGAGCCCGAGCCTAGATGCGCCCTGCTCGTACTTGGCCCAGTAAGCTGTCACTGCAATTCGAGTGTCCTTGTCGGTCGGATCTTGCTCGGCTAGCTCGTAGCACATGCGATAGAGCCCATACATTTCGCAGGTCGTTTGCGCTATTGACGAGTCGGTGCGAGTGATCACCCCAAGCTCAATCAGCGGGGCTATGTCGGTCTCCCATAGTTCGTCGGCCCAGGGGTTGCTGAAATTGGGTTTCTCCGGCTTACCATCTACGCAGACAGCGTCGCCCGATGCGCCGTGCCTATCGCTCCGGTGAGTGCCCTCAGCAATCTGCAGCAACTGCGGTTTGCGTGGCCTGCCTGACTTCCCCTTTTTGCCCGCCACCTTGAATCACCATATTTCGCCAAAAAAAGCGCGCGCTTTGACAAGCGGTCTAGCGTACCTGTGTGCTAGCAATCCAACCCTCCCCCCCCCTTGCGCCGCTAAGTCGTCACCCGCCTCGGCCCGTCTTCCGGTCATGGCATCGCTTGCATAGGCTCTGCCAGTTCTTTCGGTCCCAGAACAGCACTTGGCAGCCCTCGTGTCGCTTGATGTGGTCGACGACGGATGCTGCGGTTGTCCTGCCTCTCTTTCTGCACATCAGGCACAGCGGGTGCTTTCGCAGGTAGGCTAGCCTCGCTTGCTGCCACTTGTAACCGTAGCCGCGTTTGGCCGACGATCCGCGTCGATCGTCGGCGTTCTTGTTGCGTTCCTTTTGGTGCCTCTCGCATCGACTTGCCCTGACTTTCTTGCGGCATCCTGGTTGGCTGCATGTCTTGAGTGGTGCTTGTGCCATCACTTAACACTCAACGTTCCCTCTACGGGGATGGTCTGACTGTCGCTCGTGTTCGCTGTTACCTTCACGGTGTAGGTGCCAACGGTCGCCAGCGTTGGTACGTCGAACAACACCGCCATGCGATCGCTGGCTCGCAGGCGGATCTCTGTGGCGGTCACTGAGGCCGGGCCGGTGATCGTTACGGTGGGCGTGCCGGTCAGCGTCGCGATGGTAGTGTTGCTGAGGTCGAACTGCAGCGTGCCCGCAAAGCCGTCTTGCACCGTGACAAAGTTCGGTGCTTGGTAGCCCTCGCCACGCTCGGTGATCCGCCACGTGCGTTTGCTGGATACGTTTTCGGCAGATACCTGAGCTCCTATCGCTGCCACGCTCGAAGCGCCGGCAATCTCATCCTCAGGCAGCTTGCCCACCACAGCCGTCGTATCGACCTGCACAGCATCTACGCTGTACTGATCGGCTGCCCGGAAGCCTTGGCTAGGCAGCGTGTACGCGCCAGACGATACGGTGTAGCCAAGCGTCCAGGCTGCCAGTTCGCTCCCCTCGGCAACGCCGCTATCGACGACTGAGAACTCGAAGGGGCCATCGACGCCGGGCAAGACGCCAATGCGTAATCGGTCGCCCGGTGGCGTTCCTTCGATTAGCGGTAAGTTGCCGCCCGCCGATACTAGCGACCAGTCACTGATCGGCAGTGCGGTAAAGTCCTCTATTCCCCAATGGTAAAACGCGCCATCAGAGACGCGAGACAATCGATATGTGACCGAGTTGGGCGCCACGTCGGGCGGCAGCAGCAACACCAGATTGCCAGCGGCGTCGATTGTTAGTGCGTACCCAAACGCGGCAGCAGATCGCGCGGCGGCTGCCTGTGCGGCAGTTGCTGCTGTATTGGCTGCCGAAGCGGAAGAATTCGCCGCCGCTGCTGACGCGCCTGCTGATACAGCAGCAGCCGTCGCCACGCTGTTCGGCTCGTCAAGATTGACCCGACGCGAAATAAGGTCGGGCAGACTGGCTAGCTCTGCGTCCGCTTTGAACGCCGCCACAAACGTCTCAGCAAGCTGTTGATCGCTCGACGCTTCCGGGTCGGCGTCAAACAAGAATGACCGAATATCAACCGTTGAATCGCTATCGTCGACCTCGATCGTGTCGATCAAAACCGAGCGGGCGCTGAGCACGCGATCGGTCGAGGTCATACGGGTGAGCGTGTGACCGGCTTGGACTTCCCCGACAACCCGCTCGTCTCCCCATTCGCTTGTTGAAGTGCGATAAACGCGACTGCGAAGATACGGGTCTTTTACGCCGTTGTTTTGCTTGGCATAGATGAAGATCAACCGGTCGCCGTCGGTCGATACCGTGAGTCCAAACGCATCGCTTCCATCGGGGATGATGTTTTGCGTTACCAGCGTCATGCCATCGGCGGCG
>JBCDCL010000412.1:0-3305 GCA_039182175.1 Planctomycetota bacterium | reverse complement strand
GTCGGCGGAGCGGCTTCGTAGGTGCGGGCGGCATCGCGATTGACGCCCTCTTTCGTTGGCGCCTCGGCAAGGGCGATGTCGTAGAGTTGCTGGCCGCTGGCGATCTTTGCCAAGCTTGTTTGACCGGCAAGTACCCGACGCCCTGCGGCCAGCAACTCTACGACATCGCCCTTGCCGAGGCGCCAACGAAAGAGGGCGTCAATCGCGATGCCGCCCGCACCTACGAAGCCGCTCCGCCGACGGCCTAAACAGAGTCTTCTCGATACGACTTGCGGGCAAACTGTTGCCGGCGTCAGAGGTCGACCGCGTCGAGTTGGTCGATCAAACCGTCGAGTTCATCGTGCGACTCGGACTTTGCCTGCGACTGGCGACGCGGCAGACCGACCGTATCCCCTACCAGATCGCGACCTGCCAGCAGAAGTTGCTCGTCCCGCTCGCGGACCGCAACGTCCACCGCCTTGTCTGCGCCGGGGGCGCCGGGGTCCGGAGCGCCGAACAGCTTCGACAGGTCGATTTTCATCGGCCCACCTACATCAGGACTGCCGGCGATCGTGGGCGTTTTGTGCTGCGGGAAAATGATCGCGTTTTCAGGACAGACCCGACTGCACGCCGGGCATCCCTTGCGACAGTTGTCGGGCTGCTCGACCAGGATCGTCTCGGCCGTGTCGAGGCCGTAGACGCCGAATAGACAGAAATCGATGCACTCCATGCAGTTGGTGCATCGCGAGTAATCGATCACGGGATACCACCGGCGAGCAGGTTGCTCAGTCGGCGCCGGGGGTGGCGTTCGTGCGGCAAGTGGGTCTGCAGTGCTTTGATCGCCATCGTTACCCAGCGGGCCAAAATCACCCAGCGAAACTGTCGACACCGTGCCCTCGGCAACAATGCGGCGGACTTCTTCGATGTAAGGTTCCGCCGATGGGTGCGTCCTTAGATCGAGACAATAGACAGACCGATTGGGCGTCGGACGCGATTCCAAGACTCGCTGCTTATCGTCTTCGGGCGTGGTATCGTCGTCTTCCGGCTCGTCCTCGTCCGATTCCCCGTAGGCCGCGATCAGCGTCTGCCCTTCCTTGCCGCGGATGCCATTGCGGTCGAGCGTCCAGCGGGCCGCTCGGGGGTAGAGCCAAGCGCAGACGATCAAGTCACTCGCCAAGCTCTGCAGGCCAACAAGCTCGGGGCTGTCAGCCTTCAGGTCGTACAGGTGGGGCACGATTGCCACATCAACGCCGCGCTCGCCCAATAGCGAACCGACGATTGCTTCTTCAATCGCCCGCTTCTTGGGATTCTGGCTCTGAGCCTGGCTGACGACGATAGTAAAACGCTTGGGCATAGCCAATCGGGAAGCGACGGTTGACGATCGTGTACGCCTGCATTCTAGCCAAATTGATGGCGACAGTCAGCCAACCGCCCGGTGACATGCGGAGCGACGCTGTCTAAGCGTTCATTTGGCCTTTGATCGTCCGCTGCGTGACTTCCCAGACGGCGGCCAGATGCTCCAGGTAATCGGGCGGAGAGAGCAGAGGGGCACTGTCGGCTTCGAGCTGAGCAGGCCGCAATTCAAAGAGCCAGCCGGCGCCATACTTGTCGACATTGATGGCCGAAGGATCCGCCATCAGCGTTGGGTTGATCGCCGTCACTTGCCCGGCGAGCGGGGCGTAGAGCGACGCCTCTGCCTTTTGGCTTTCGATCTGGCCAATTTCTTGCTTATCGGCGAGCGTGGCGCCCGGTTCGATCTCCCAATCGAGGAAATAGACATCCTGTAGTAATCGCACAGCGTAAGCCGAGAAGCCAAACCGCCATACGCCGGCGCCAGCCGCCGAATTCTTCACCGCCTGGGCCCACATATGGTTCTTGGCGTAGTGACGATCGACGGGAAACTCGGCCTCGAATTCACCCATCATGAAAGTGAGGCTGTCGGCTATGGGCTTTCGGCGGTCGAGATTCACGTGTAGCGAACTCCTTGATGCTCCTCTTCAAAGAACGCTGGCAACAGGCCATCGACTTGCAGGAGGCCGCGGCGTGTAAGTTCGATTTGCTCGTCGCCGATTGTCAGCAATTCCTGCTCAGCGTGCTTTTGCCAGGCTTCTCGCCAGTGGTCGACAATGTCGACGCCAAACTTCGTTTGGAAGTAGCTGCGGTCGAGCCCCCCTTTTTTGAGTTGCAGGATCATCTCGCGTACCAAAGCTTGGTGGGGGGTAATCCGCAGCGCGCGGCCGACCGGCAACTCGCCCGCTTCGAGTTTGCTGCAGTACTGCTCCCACTCTGGTAGGTTTTGATAATGCACGCCAGAAGCATGGCCAAAGCTGGCAATGCCGGTCGCCAGCAGATCGCTGCCTTGCCAGAGGTTGTCGCGGTAGCTGAAGATCACGTCGGGCGATTTGACTAGCGTGTACGCGCTGGAGACGGAGTAGCCGCGAGCCAGAAACTCGTCGAAGGCGTAGTCGACCCACTCACGTTTCTGTGGCCAATCAGCGACCGGCGTTTCAATCTTGCCGCCCAGAATGTCTTGCGAGTAGACGGCATTAAACGGCAACTCCATCTGATAGATGGTGACGCTGTCTGGCGCTAGCTCCAAGGCTTTGGCGACGGTGTCTCGCCACGTGTCCCAGGTCTCGCCCACCATGCCGCTGATCAAGTCAATGTTGACGCTCTTGAACTCGGCTGCCTGAATCCATGGCCATGCCCGGCGAATCTCTGGCGTTTCGTGGGCCCGGCCGTTGTTGCGGAGGATGTCATCGTTGAAGTGTTCGACGCCGAGGCTCAGCCGCGTCACGCCGATCTCTTTGAGGGTTTTGACTTTCGATTCGCTTAAGGTCCCCGGCTCGCATTCGAACGTGACCTCTTCGGCAAGCGACCAGTCGATATTCTCTCGCAGTCGATCTACCAAGCGATTCAACTGCCGGCTCGACAGAAACGAGGGCGTGCCGCCACCGAAGTAAACAAACCGAAATGGCCGGTCGCCCATCACGGGCAACTTACTGACGAGTTCGATCTCGCGTGATAGCGCTGCTAAGTACCGCTCAATCTGGTCGGCGTTCTTGTCTGTGAAGACCTTGAAGTAGCAGAACTTGCACCGCTTTCGGCAGAACGGAATATGCAAGTACAGGCCAAGCGGCACGTCTGCCGGTGGCGCCTGCAGCGCGTCGATCGCATCGCCGACGTTATCTTTCGACCACTGCGAAAACGGCGGGTAGTTACTGATGAAATAACTGCCGACGTCGGTGATGCGATCGACGCGCTGCAGGCGCCACCGGCAGACGTGCCGCTTGGCCTGTACTTGCATATTCCGTTCTGCCGAAAGC
>JBCDCL010000411.1:0-3329 GCA_039182175.1 Planctomycetota bacterium | reverse complement strand
TCGAACTGCTGGTGGTGATCACGATCATCGGCATTCTAATGGCCCTCCTACTGCCAGCGGTCGGCGCCGCCCGTGCCGCCGCGCGTCAAAACCAATGCTTGAACAACCTCAAGCAGCTCGCTTACGCAATTCAGAATTACGAATCAACTCGCGGCAAGCTGCCCGGGTATGTGCAGTCAGTTAAACGAAGTAATCAACGTTACGTGACCATCGTCGGCGGCAACTTAACAGACTCTGAGATGGAGAACACTGTCGCGAATTCCGACCCGAATGTTGAGCGACTCCAATCACGCATAAGTTGGATTGCGATGATTTTGCCTGAGTTGGAACAGCAGTCTATCTGGGACAACGTAGTTGATGGAACTGTTAGTAGCTCGGCTCCGAATGATCAGCGCGACGAGATTCGAAAACTAGAAAGCTTAGTCTGTCCTGTAGACACCGACTTGTCGTCAATACCCGACGCAGCTGGCACATCGTATAGTGCGAACACAGGTGGTTGGGATTTCGATGGTGGCTCCACACTCGCGTCACCCGGAGATATCCCTGCCAATGGAGCCCTGATGAACTACGTCGTTGAATCTCGGCTGTCGGTCCGTAGTAGTAGTTTTCGAGACGGATCGTCAACTACCCTTCTTTTGGCCGAAAATATCCATAAAGCAGACGGTTACTCCTGGTTTGGGGTCGTAGGTGCCAACGTGAACGACTTGTACGGCGAACAACAACTTGGAATGGTTTGGGTGCCAAACTTTTCTGATCCGATTGCGCCCAATACGCCTGGGTACTCACCAGTCGATACGCAACAAGCAGCGCTAAGCGACGAAGGTCCAACCACGCCAGATTTTCAGGCCGCCTTTCCTACATATGCTAGACCAGCGAGCAATCATCCTGGTGGCTCAATTAACGCTGTATTTGCAGATAGTCACGCCCACTCTATCGCTCCGAGTATCGATTACACCGTCTATCAACGACTGTTGACAAGTAATGGCCGGAAGTGTGTCGATCCTCGTCAGCATGACGATCCGAATACCACAGCTATTGAGACGGCCGACATAGCCGAGTTTCGACGCCTCGCTCCGCTAGTCGAACAGGATTACAAGTAGCCAAGTATTTAAGTGACAAGCAAGGACTCGGGCCGCCGGAGGTGTCTTTTCTGGCGGCCCGGTTTCATTTCACGCGGCTAGCTTGCTTTAACACACATCTGGCTCTCAACGCAAAGGAACCCTGACGACGGCTGGCAAGAAGAAAAAGGCGAAGAAGGCGGACGAAAACCCCAATGAGAAGGTCATCGCCAACAATCGCAAGGCACGGCACGAGTACGAAGTGCTCGACCACCTTGAGTGTGGCATTGTGCTGGTGGGAAGCGAAGTCAAAAGCCTCCGCAACGGCCGGATGTCGCTCGACGAGGCCTACGGCCGCGTTTACGGGGGCGAGGTCTGGCTCATGGGCTGCTACATCCAGGAGTACTCGTTCGCCAACCAGCAAAACCACGAGCCCCGCCGGCGCCGCAAGTTGTTAATGCATCGCCGCGAAATTCGCCAATTCGCAAGCCAAGCCTACGAGAAAAACCTCACGCTCGTGCCGCTGAAAATGTACTTCAAAGCCGGCAAAGCCAAAGTGCTGCTCGGCCTCTGCCGCGGCAAGAAGACCTTCGACAAACGCGAGTCGCTCAAAAAGAAAGCAATGCAACGCGACATCGACCGCGCAATGCGAGAACGCTAACAGTTTTCACCGCGGAGTACGCTGAGGACGCAGAGGAAGCTGGTCAGAGCTTGTTGACTAGTCGAACGATTCCGTCCTTCAACTTCAGTTCGTGGAAGTTGATCAGTAAGCCAAGTCGTAGATCGCTTACACGCAGGTAGGACAACAGCTGTGCTTGGTGTATTGGCAGTAGCTCACGAACGGCCTTGATCTCAATAATGACCGCTTGTTCCACCACAACGTCGAGGCGATACCCAACGTCGATTTTGACGCTCTCGTAAATGATCGGCATCTCGACTTGGTTCGCCGCTCTCAAGCCTCGTCGGTGCAACTCGAAAAGCAGGCAGGCTTCGTAGGCGGATTCGAGCATGCCAGGTCCCAGAGTGCGATGCACTTTGATTGCGGCGTCAATGACCTGCCCCGAAACGTCATTGATATTCACGTCTACTCCGCGTCCTCTGCGACCTCTGCGGTTAGTATTTTTTTACGACGGCGGCGACGGATTGGCCGGTGGTGTTGTAGTTGAGGGCCAGTAAGGCGGGTTTATCTGTCGCGGTCGTTTCGGTGACTACATTCACCGGGCAGGCGGGGTCGGTTTGCTGGTGGTTAATCGTGGGCGGAATGACGCCCCGCTCCAGGGCGAGCAAACTCACCATCAGTTCGACGGCTCCGCCGCCGGCGCCGAGATTGCCGAGATAGCTTTTCGGGGCCGTGACGGGCGTGTCGCCAACGGCGGCGTGGATCGCGGCCGCTTCGACGGCATCCTCGGCCGGCATGCCGGAGCCGTGGGCGTTGATCGAGCCGATTTGATCCGCAGCAACCTCGGCGTCGACCATTGCCACTTCGATTGCTTGGCGAATCGACTGACCGGAGAAACCATCCGCGTCGAGGCTTGGCTCGCTACGGCTGGCGACCGACAGCACTTCGGCGATCGGCTTCGCGCCGCGACGCAGGGCGTGGGAGCGGCTCTCCAGGACGAGCATCGCCGCCCCTTCACCGCAAACCGGGCCAACACGCGTTGCGTCAAATGGGCGGCAGGCGGTGGCGGGGTCTTCGCCCGATTGCCAAAACTTGGCGCCGGCGTGCCACAGCGGGTCGGTCATATGCAACTTCCGGCTACTTCCGCCAGTGACCATCACGTCGGCGTCGCCCCGGCGAATGACATCAGCCGCTTCGCCTAAAGCGAGCAAGCTCGACGCATCAGCATGGGCCACCGTATTGGTTGGTCCCCGGGCATCGCGGCGAATGCTAATGTGACAGGCCGACATGTTGGGCAAGTACTTGAGCATCCATAGCGGAAACAGCTCTCGCATTCCCTCGCTGCCCCAACGAGAGAAATCGAACTTCTGCTCGTCGTTGAGGCTTTTGCGATAGGGCGGATCGAGTTCGGCCATGTCGCAGTACATCAGGCCGGCGCCACAAACCACGCCAAGCCGCTCGGGGTCGACGGCCCCATCCTCCAGGCCAGCATGCGACCAGGCTTGCTCGCCAGCGGCGAAGGCCCACTGGATCTCGTCCGCCATGAACTTGAGACTTTTGCGTGGCTTGACGAACTTCTTGGCGTCGAAGTTGGTCACCTGCCCACCGAAGGGGGCGATCCAGCCTGCCTCGACCAGATCGTCCATACGCAC
>JBCDCL010000410.1:0-3358 GCA_039182175.1 Planctomycetota bacterium | reverse complement strand
GCAGGTGGCGGCGGTGGTCGAGGCGGGCGTCGACATCCTGATGCCCGAGACCGTGATCGACACGCTCAACCTCAAAGCCTGCTTGTTTGCGATCCAGCGATACTTTGACGACAGTGGCGCCCGCGTGCCGGTGATGGTGAGCGGCACCTTCGACGCCGGTGGCGGGACATTTGTCTCCGGGCAAGGGGTCGAGGCATTTTGGAATGCGATTGATCATTTCCCTCTGCTGTCGGTCGGCATGAACTGTGCGCTCGGCCCCGACGTGATGCGGCCGCACCTGGAGGAACTGCAGCGGGTCGCCACCACCCGTGTGAGTTGCCACCCGAATGCCGGTCTGCCGAACGAGATGGGCCAGTTCGATCTGGGGCCAGCCGATATGGCACGCATGGTCGGCGAGTTCGCCGAGCAAGGCTGGGTGAACATCGTTGGCGGTTGCTGTGGCACGGGGCCCGACCATATTGCCGCGATTTCCGACGCGGTTGGCAAACAGTCGCCGCACAATCGGACGACGGTCGCCCCACTGCTACGCCTCAGCGGTACGCAGCCCCTCGAGCTACGCGCCGACGCCAACTTCCTGATGATTGGCGAGCGGACCAACGTCACTGGTAGTCGGAAATTCGCCCGCTTGATCAAGGAAGAGAATTACGAGGAAGCAATCGAGATCGCCCGCGGCCAGGTGGAAGGTGGCGCCAACGTCATCGACATCAACATGGACGAAGGCCTGCTCGATTCCGAGGCGGTCATGGTCAAGTACCTCCGCCTGATCGCCGGCGAAAACGACATCGCCGCCGTGCCGGTGATGATCGATAGCAGTAAGTGGGAAGTGATCGAAGCCGGCCTGCAAGCGGTCCAAGGCAAGGCGATTGTCAATTCGATTAGCCTCAAAGATGGCGAAGAGGAGTTTCTCCGCCGGGCCGCCCTCTGCCGGCAGTATGGCGCTGCGGTGGTGGTGATGGCATTTGACGAAGAAGGCCAAGCCGCCGACGAAGACAACAAAGTCCGTATCTGCAAGCGGGCTTATGAGCTGCTCACCCGACCGGTAGAAGCAGGCGGCGCCGGTTTCCCGGGCGAGGACATCATCTTCGACCCCAACATTCTGACCGTCGCTACCGGCATCGAGGAACACAACAACTACGCGGTTGACTTCATCAACGCCACCCGGCGGATCAAAGCCGAGTGCCCCGGCGCCAAGGTCTCGGGCGGGGTGTCGAACATCTCGTTTAGCTTCCGCGGTAACGACGTCGTCCGCGAGGCGATGCACTCTGCGTTTCTTTACCACGCCGTCGCAGCCGGTATGGACATGGGCATCGTCAACGCCGGCCAGTTGGTCGTCTATGACGAGATTGAACCGCAGCTCAAAGAGCTGGTCGAAGATGTGCTGCTCAATCGCCGTGACGACGCCACGGAACGGTTGGTCGACTTCGCGGAGACGATCAAAGACAAAGGTGGCAAGAAGGCGGTCGTCGACGATTCGTGGCGGCAAGAGTCGGTCGAATCGCGGTTAAAGCATGCGTTGATCAAAGGCATCGTCAAGCATATCGAAGAGGACACCGAAGAAGCTCGCCAGAAGTACCCACGCTGCCTGAACATCATCGAAGGTCCGTTGATGGATGGCATGAGCACCGTCGGCGACTTGTTTGGCGCCGGCAAGATGTTCTTGCCTCAGGTAGTGAAGAGTGCCCGCGTGATGAAAAAAGCGGTCGCTTACCTCACGCCGTTTATGGAAGCGGAAAAAGAAGAAGCCGGCACGGCAGGTCAGGCGCGTGGCAAGGTGTTGATGGCCACCGTCAAGGGCGACGTGCACGATATCGGCAAGAATATCGTCGGCGTGGTGCTCGGCTGCAACAACTTCGAGGTGATCGAAATGGGCGTCATGTGCCCTGCCGAGAAGATTCTGGCGACCGCCAAGACCGAAGGAGTCGACCTGATTGGTCTCTCGGGATTAATCACGCCTAGCTTAGACGAGATGGTCCATGTCGCCCGCGAGATGCAGCGGCTCGAAATGGATATGCCCCTGCTTATCGGCGGCGCCACCACCAGTGCTAAGCACACGGCGGTGAAGATCGCCCCGCACTATTCGGGTAGCATCACCCACGTGCTCGACGCATCACGGTCGGTCGGCGTCGTCGAAAAGCTGATTAACCCTGAAGCTCGCGATGCCTTCGAAGAAGCAAATCGCAAGACGCAAGCGGACCTCGTCGCCAGCTACAACAAGCGGCAGCAGGTGAAGCTCGTGCCGTATGCGGAGGCTTTTGCGAAGCGATTCGCTACGGATTGGCAGACGGTCGATATTCCGACGCCCGAGTTCACCGGCGTGCAGACGCTCGATGACTTCCCACTTGCAACGCTACGAGACTACATCGACTGGTCGCCGTTCTTCATGACTTGGGAACTGCGTGGCAAGTATCCAAAAATTTTCAACGACGCCGTAGTGGGAGAAGAAGCCAAACGGTTGTTCGACGATGCGCAGGTGCTGCTGGATGAGTTGATCGAAAAACAGCTTCTTACAGCTAAGGGCGTGTATGGATTCTTCCCCGCTGCCAGCGAGGGGGACGACATCATTCTGTACACAGACGATGCACGTCGCGAGGAGCGATGCCGATTTCATGCCCTACGACAGCAGTGGGAGCGGAAGGGGCAGAACGACTTCCGTTCGCTGGCGGACTACGTGGCGCCGGTTGATGCGGAACGCACCGATTTCATCGGCGGCTTTGCGGTGACGGCCGGCATCGGCTGCGATGAACTTGCCGCCAAATACGACGCCGACCATGACGATTACAACTCGATCCTGGTCAAAGCTCTAGCCGACCGCCTGGCGGAAGCCTTTGCCGAGTGCCTGCACGCCCGCGTACGCCAGCAGTGGGGCTACGGCAAAGAAGAGGCGTTATCGAACGACGATCTGATCGCCGAAAAGTATCGCGGCATCCGCCCGGCGCCCGGCTACCCTGCTCAGCCGGACCACACGGAGAAGCGGACACTCTTCGATCTGCTCGACGCCGAAGCGGCCACCGGCATCACGCTGACCGAAAGCTACGCCATGCATCCCGCAGCAAGTGTTAGCGGTTTGTATTTCGCCCACCCCGAGGCACGCTACTTTGCCGTCGACCGGCTGACCAAGGATCAGGTCGAAGATTACGCTCGTCGCAAAGGGATGCCGGTCGCAGAAGTTGAGCGGTGGTTGTCACCCAACCTGGGCTACGAACGTACGTAATCGCCAAGGCAATCCCACGACAAGGAGTATTCGCAATGGCAATGCTCGTCGCCGATGCTCTGACCGAAAACGAATTGCTGAAGCTTCGCCGTGATCAGGAACTTGATCGCTTCGACGAAGTTTGGGAAGGAATGTACGTCATGCACG
>JBCDCL010000409.1:0-3406 GCA_039182175.1 Planctomycetota bacterium | reverse complement strand
TGGTATCGCTGGTTGCTTCGACGACCTACGGGTCGACGCTCTTTCCGAAGACGATCGACTTCGCCACCGACAGCACAGGCACGCCGCTCGCCAATGGGCAAGCCGTGACTGACACCGGTGGCGTGCCGACCCTCGCCGTGAGCGATCTCTTTGTGCTCAGTGCCCCGCAATCTGCGGGCGTCAATACGGACAACCTGGGGCTGGCGATCTTCGATTCCGACCCCGTCGGTCCCAATATCGACCCGCCCGGGCAAGATGGCGATTTACTCGTCGATCAGGGCAACGTCCTGATTCTGCAAAACGACGCGTTTCCCACGCAGACGACGCCCGGCATCTTCGACACGCCGAACGACGAAGCGTCGAATGGCAACAACGGCTATCTGCTTTTCGAGTTTGTTGATCCGGTTGAGCTGGTGGCGATCGACGTGGTCGACATCGACGACAACGAGTCGCTAACCATTACGCTAACCGACACTGGTGGACTGACGCGGACGTTCTCCGTGCCGGAGCACTTCACCAACGACATCGCCGACGAGGGGCCAGCTGGCTTTGAGACGATCCTACTACTGGTTCTGTCCGATCAAGAGGGTGAAGGAACCGGCGGGCCGACGACGGCGGTCGAAGACTTGGGCTTCGATGAAGTGCGGGTCGTCAAGCTGGAGATCGCTCTCGGCGGGTCGACATCGGCGGCGTTCAATAATCTCGTCATTGGGGGCGTGACGACGATGGAGATTCCCGAGCCGACGGCGATGGCCCTGCTACTGGTTGCGGCTAGCAGTGGGCTCTACGCTCGCCGCCGGTAGCACATTCTGGCGGCAATGCAGTCCGATAGCGTTCGCGGCAGGCGGCTCGTAAAATTGCGAGTATGGCCAAGCCTCGCAATCGCCAGCGAAACCAACTGCTCATCACCGCGGGCGTGATGGGCTTGCTGGTGCTGGTCGGCGGGGCGGTGGTGTTCTCGTCGCTACCCGATAGTGCTGTCCCGCCAGCAAGTACCTCCGAGCCCGTAGCGGCCGAAGCCACGCAGCCCGCGTCGCCGCCAGAGGCACCTGCCGAGCCGGCGCCTAGTGGTCCGACGTTGGTCGAAGACGATGGCCAGACGCTGTGGGCATCGCCGACCACAGGCGAGCCGCTCTCGCTCCGCTATTTGCCGCCCGGCTGTCAGTTCATTCTGTCGGTCCGCTTGGCGGACATGCTGACGACCGACGACGGGCAGATCGTTGCCGAGCAGTTCGCCAATCTACTACGACCACTGGCTGCGGATTTGGCCGCCGCCGATCGGCAGCTTCGCGACGTCGAACAACTGACGATTGGCATCCGCCAAGGCGACGCCTACGGCGAACTAGACTTGACGTTCGTCGTTCACACCAGCGTGACGGCAAGAGCAGCGGATACGCAGACCGATCCCGTCCCAATTGCCACCGGCAAGCTTGGTAAGCTTGCTCGCTTCAATGGAGACTTGTTGGTACTCGCACAGCCGGCGACGCTCGACGGGCTGGCAGGCGCCGGGGGTGAGCCACCACCACTGCGGCGAGAGCTAGAGCAACTCGCCAGCCACACGGACGCCGATCGCCACGTGTCGCTACTCGTGGCCCCAAGTTTTCTGTTTGCCGAGGGGAAGTCAATCTTCGCCCCTCGTGTGTCTGCGCTTCGCGAGCCGCTGTTTGAACAACTGCCCGATGCATTGCGTGGTCTGCTGGTTAGCGTCCACTTTGGCGACGACGGATTCTATTGGGAGTGCCGCGCGGCGGCAGCGGTAGAGATGACCGCCACGCAGGTGGCGACGCGATTTAACCAGCAGCTGGATCGCTGGGCAGGCGAGCTGCAGTTGACGCTGCTCGACCTACGCCCGGCACCTTACGGGCGACGCGTCGTGGCCAACCTGCCGGCAATGGTGCGACTGGCCGCCCAGTACGCCCGCCGCGGCGTTGTCGATCGCCATGCGGTGCTTAACGGCTATCTGCCGCCTGCTGCGGGGCACAATCTGCTACTCGCGGCTGAGTTGATGCTCGCCCAGCAGTCGGCCGGTGGCGTGAGCAACGGGGCGGACGGCGGTCCGTCGTCAGTCGCCAAGGCATCGCCGCAAACCGCCGCCGAGCGGCTAGCCGAACCGGCGACCGTGAGCTTCGCCCGCGACACACTCGAGCAGGCCGTGCAGTATTTGTCGGATGAAATCAATGTGCCGATCGTAATCCTGGGGGGTGACCTACAATTGGAGGGGATTACCAAGAACCAGTCCTTCGGCCTCGACGAGCGAAATCGGCCAGGCGAAGCCGTGCTGGTTGAGATCCTCCGGCGTGCCAATCCCGACATGTCGGCCACGGGTCCCGCCGATCCGCGGCAAAAGCTGGTTTACGTGGTCCGCCCGACCGACGGTGGCGCCGATACCTTTAGGGAGACGATCTTCGTTACCACCCGCGCCGCCGCTGCGAAACGAAGCGAGCCACTACCAAGCATCTTTCAAAGTGAATAAACCGTGACCGGCAACTCGATTCAAATAGTCTGGCACTAGCTTTTCCGCCTTCCCCCTTACGTACTCCGCCTTCGCGTGATCCCCTTCCGCGTCCAATGCGAAACATGCCAGTCTCGCCTGCGGGTCAACGACCCGTCGGTGGTGGGGCAGGTCCATGGCTGCCCGAAGTGCGGCAGTATGGTGCATCTGGTTCCCCCGGCGGTCGCAAGTGGGGCAGCGGCGGACAATGTAACCACTAGCGAATCGACCACGCGATTGGCATCAGCGCCGGCCGATTCGATTGATCCGTCAACGGCGAGCGCGACGCCTGACTTCGGTGAAGTTGGTGAACTGGGCACGCTGCTAGACAACCCGGCGCCGGCAGCGAACGATCCTGCCGAGGGGGTTGAAGCCAGCAGCAGTTCTCCGTTCGTCGTGGCGCCGGCCGAGGCAACCGGGCGATGGATTGGGCTCGCGGTCGCAGGCGTTGGCGGGTCGCTCTTTTTGGTGGCAGGCCTGGTGTTCTACGCCACCCGCGGTGGCGACCCGGCGCCTCAAGCAAGCCAAGTGACCGCAGCCGGCACACAAAAGGAGGCGCCCCGCGAAGAACCAATCGCAAAACCGGAGCAGGTCGCTACGCCGGCCGAACCTGAGGGGGACGAAGGCTCGTCGGTCGAAGACGCACTACCGCCGCTTGCCGAATTCGGCGCACAAGTTCCCGACGTTGACGAACCACTCCCCCCGATCGCTCAACCAGAAGATGCGGCGACACCGGAAGAATTGACGCCAGCGACGACGCCACCGCCCGTGACGGTAAACGTTGAGACGGATTCGTCGAGCGATCCGAATCCCCCTGTGACACCTACGCCGTCGCCGTTTGATCCCCTCGACTTTGATCCTGCCAGTCTCGATTTAATCCTGACGCGTGGGCCGCGAGCCGAACCGGCGCCCGCG
>JBCDCL010000408.1:0-3410 GCA_039182175.1 Planctomycetota bacterium | reverse complement strand
TAGCGAAATGACTTGGCAGCTCGCTGCTTCGCCAGAGGCGCTTTGGCCCTACGTGTCAAATACCGACCGACTAAATCGCGCAATCGGCTTGCCGGCGGTCACTTACCGCACGGAGCCGAGCCCCGCGGGCGGCGTCCGCCGCTTTGGCACGATCCGCTTAGCGGGCCTCAGTATGTCGTGGGAAGAGCACCCCCTTTGAATGGGTCGAAGGCTCGCGGATGAGTGTCCTACGAGAGTTCTCGTCGGGGCCATTCCAGTGGTTTATGAGCACGGTCGAACTGTCACGACTCGCCAGCGGCGAAACCGAACTTCGTCACCGAGTTGCTATCCTACCACGGAGTGGGATTGGTCGTTTGATCGCGCGGATCGAAACGGGGGCAAAGTGTCGTCGGGCTCTGGACAAGGTCTACTCGCGGATCGATCGCACGCTTAGCGAACAGCAGCGGGTAACGAGCTTGACGCAGGCCGACGCCTTTGAAAAGCCGCACCGGCTTAGTCGTACAAGAAACGATCTCTTGCAGTCGCGACTGGACGAGCTCAAGCGATCGGGGGCCGACGCCGACACGGCAGAACGCCTTGCCGAGTTGATCGCAACGGCGCCCGATCAAACCGTTGCGAAGATCCGGCCCATCGCACTTGCCGAACAACTGGCAATCGATGAGTCAGTGGTGCTCGACACCTGCCTGCGGGCGGTCAAGCAAGGACTGTTCGTTATGGAATGGGACATCTTGTGCCCCACCTGCCGCGTGTCGGCCGATACGCAGGACTCGCTCAAAAAGTTGGCGGCACATACGCACTGCGAGGCGTGCGACTACGACTTCCAATCGAGCTTGGCAAGCGCCGTTGAGTTGGTGCTCCGCGCTCATCCCGATTTGCGAGATTGCGAGACAGGGAAGTACTGCATCGGCGGGCCCTATCACGCCCCGCACGTTGCGGCGCAACTGCGACTCGAACCGGACGAACGAATCGAGGTCGAATTAGCGCTCGCCCCGGGCAACTACCTACTCCGCGGCCCTAGCTTGACCCAGACTTTCGGTCTTCGCGTCCAAGAGAGCGGGGCGCCGAGCCAGCAGCTTTTCGTGCTCCAAGCTTCAACGGATTCCAAGCGTGATTACACGCTCCGTGCAGGCAAGCAACTTCTGTCGATCGAAAACCAATTCGCCACGCAGCAGATTGTAAGAATCGAGCGGACGATCCCTCGCGACGATGTGCTGACTGCGGCCCGGGCCTCGGCACTGCCACGCTTCCGCGAGCTATTCCCGGGTGAAGTCCTCGACTCGGGCCGGCTGGTGTCCGCAGATCAGGTGACGCTGCTGACCGCCGCCATCGCTTCGATCGACGACCTCTACGCAGAACTTGGCGATGCACCCGCGTTCGCCTTGGTCGAGCAGCACCTTGCTGACGTCGAGCGAATTGTCCACCAGCATCGAGGCGAGGTCGTCAAAGTAATCGGCGAGACATCGCTCGCCTCCTTTGACGATGCACGCCAGGCCGTCCGTGCAGCGATCGCGCTTCGCAAATTACATGCGGCGGACGATTCGCAAAACCTGTTCGATTTGGCAGTCGGAGTCCACCGCGGCCCGGCTCTCGTGACGACGGCAAACAATCGACTCGACTATTTTGGCGTTACCGCGCGGCAAGCCACGGCATTGCCAACGATCAGCGGCCCAGGCGTCACGCTCACCGAAGCGGTCTTCGCAGAGACCGAGATTGCTCAATTGCTCGACGACCTTGGCGAGCGGGGCGAACTAGAAACGATCCAGCTACCGGGCAAATCCAACCAGCTTGTCCAAAGATTCCAACCTCCCGCAGCGACTCTCCGAACAGGAGTCACGACATGACGACCACGCCAACATCTTGCCCCATCTCCGCCGGCTTGTGGACGCTCAACGAGTGCACGGACGATGGCCGCCATGGCCAGCACGTGACCGTCCCCGCTGCGCCGACGATCATCGGGCGAACCAACGAGACGACCATCACCATTGCTTCGCCCTCGGTCTCCAAGCGGCATGCACAGATCGAGATGCAGCACGATCGCCCTGTGCTTACCGACCTTGGCAGCACGAACGGCACATTCGTCAACGGCCGAGCCGCGTCGAAAACTCCCTTGGCGGATGGCGACGTCGTGCAATTCGGCGCCAGCGTTTTTCGGGTGAACAAGCCGCAGCCAATAGAGTTCGGCGCCACCGCAGAGGGCAACGCCGCTCACTTTGCAGCGGCACTCTTGCAGTTTGAAGAGCTGATGACCGGTGCGGGCGTCGTCCCCCACTTTCAGCCGATCGTCAACCTGCCAGAGGGACAAGTCGAAGCCTACGAGCTGCTCGCACGCAGTCAGCTGGAAGAACTCCGTAATCCTGGCGCCATGTTCTCTACTGCTGCAAAACTCGGTCAGGAAGTTGCGTTGAGCGAGCTAATGCGACGCGAAGGAGTCCGCGATGCTTTGCGGATGCAAGACTGCCACAATCTGTTTGTGAATACGCATCCTAAAGAGATTATGAATGAACGATTCTTGGACTCTTTAGCAGAGCTTCGCGAGCTGGCTCCCGAGTTGCCGATCACGATCGAGGTGCACGAGGCGGCGGTCAGCACTCGTGACGACATGAAGCGGTTCCGCGACGTGCTTGATCAGAACAAGATGCACTTGGCTTATGACGATTTTGGCGCCGGTCAGGCGCGGCTGGACGAACTCACCGAGGTCCCGCCTGAGTGTCTCAAGTTCGACATCAAGCTGATCCGCGACATCGACACAGCCCCGCCGTCTCGCCAAGCGATGGTCGAAACGCTGGTGAAGATGACGCTCGACTTGGGCGTCACGCCACTTGCTGAAGGTGTGGAGACCGAGGCAGAAGCCCGCGTGTGTGGCCAGATGGGTTTTCAGCTCGCCCAAGGGTATTTCTTTGGTCGCCCCGAGCCATGTTCTGACAGCGGTCGCTAACAGGCACTCTGCGTTCCCTGCATACAATCGGCATGCCCGACGAGCGAAATAAACCGCCCCGAATCGCGAGCTGCTTGATGGGCCATGCGCGGCCAATCGGTTGGGGGCTGGCTCTGCTTACTGCTCTCGCATGCGTGGGGCTGCTGCGGCTCGATCTCAGCGATAATCCCCACGATCTGTACGCACGCAACGACGATGCATCGCGATTGCTGGCCGAGGTCAACGCCACCTTTGGGGCGAGCGATCGCGATATCCTTCTGCTGGTCGAAGGCGAAGACGTACTCACTTCGGCAGCTCTCAGCAGACTTAAGTTGCTTGTTGAGCGACTGCGGGCGAATGAACAGATCGAAAGCGTCTTTTCAGTGCTCGATGCACGTGAGCCGCTGCGATTTTTCGGACGAACCGTTTATCGGCCGATTGTCAGTTTGAGTAGTGCTCCACACGGAGGAAATCTTTCGGCTATCGATCACGCGAG
>JBCDCL010000407.1:0-3416 GCA_039182175.1 Planctomycetota bacterium | reverse complement strand
TGAGCGGTTACTCGAAGCTGCTCAGTCAATCGTGTCAGAAGAACCTGAATCATTAATCGACGCGCTCGCCCTGGCAGAGGTCGAACTGCCGGGTAAGCAGGTCGATCAATTGGACGCCTACCGCCAACTACTGTGGGCATGGAACGGGCGGATGAACCTCACGCGACATACCACGTTTGACAAGTTCGTGACGCGAGACCTGGTTGATAGCCTCGAACTCGCAAAGCTGCTAGAGCGCGGCGAGCGAGTGCTGGACGTTGGCTCGGGGGGCGGCGTGCCAGGCATCATTCTGGCGATTGTGCGGCCAGATTTGCGACTAAGCCTATGCGAATCGGTGAACAAAAAAGCCGAAGCTCTCGGCGAGATGGTAGCCGAGCTTAATCTCGATGTGCCCGTCTATCCGAACCGCGTTGACGATCTGCTAGAGGCATGCACCTTCGACACGCTGGTGGCGCGTGCCGTGGCGCCGATGAAGAAAATGCTACGCTGGCTCCAGCCGCGGTGGGAGTCGTTTGATCGACTACTGCTCATCAAAGGCAGATCGTGGGTCGACGAACGGGGCGAGGCCCGCCATCACGGATTGCTCAAAGAATTGGAACTTCGCAAATCGGTGGAATACTTCACCCCCCGGACCGATGCGTTGAGCGTGATTCTGTCGCTCCGGCGAACTGAGCGCGCTGGCGACGCGTAACTAGCTGCAACGCCGCTGATCGTGAGTGCCTGGCGCCTTTCACTCCATGCGATGCCAAATGCATGGTTTCGCACTAGTTTTCCGCGTGAAGCCCTCCGATTCGGGGGATGGCCTGCTTGGCAGGCTTGCCTTAGACTCCGAAATAACCGGCACGAATTCCCGTCGGCTTACCCTAGTCACCTCAACGTAACGCCCCGCGCTCGACATTCGGGCTTCTCGACCATGGGGGTCGGCCGATTGTCGGGCGGCAGTAAAAAGGATGAGAATCGTGGCAGACGCACCCGAACAGCCTGAAGCCGAAGAGCCCAAAGGCGATGCTCCTCAGCAGGAACCGCAAGCCGCCCGCCAGCGTGTGGAGGTCGAAGACAAGGACGCCCTCTGCACCTACGCGAACTTTTGCCGCGTAACGGGCACTCCCGAGGAGTTGATTCTCGACTTCGGTCTCAACTCACAGCCCTACGGCGTGCCCACCGAGCCAGTGCAGGTTAAGCAGCGAATCGTCACCAACTACTACACCGCCAAGCGAATGCTCCAGGCCTTGCACCTGAGCGTGCAGCGGCACGAGCAAGCCTTTGGCGTGCTCGAAACCGACGTGCAAAAGCGAGTCGTCAGCAAAGGCAACGGCTAATCGCTCTGTAACCGACCAAAGCAAAATGGCTGCGACGCCCAGCGTCGCAGCTATTTTTGTGCTGATTCGCTTTAGAACGCAATCGTTCAAACTGTCTCGCTCCTCTACCCTCCAACTTCTATCCTCTAACATCTCTTCACACCTACCGCATCTCAACTTCCCGGCTCTTTGCCATGGCGTCTTCGGCAAGCTGAATGTAGCTCATCTCGTTGGTGCCGGCATAGGCGCGTTGGTAGGTCACGCTCAGAGCG
Organism: Planctomycetota bacterium; assembly: GCA_039182175.1. Taxonomy (GTDB): domain Bacteria; phylum Planctomycetota; class Planctomycetia; order Pirellulales; family Lacipirellulaceae; genus JBCCQL01. The sequence goes on along the minus strand of JBCDCL010000407.1, from coordinate 1,846 downwards.
GTGAAGCTGAAAGCATCGTTCGGCTCGAGTTCGGTCACCTTCTTGGCGTGTTCGATTGCTTGCTCGTGGTTGCCGCGGCGTTGTTCGACGACCGCCAGGGCCGAGTGGGCGAGCGCGTAGTCGGCGTCCTGGTCCAAGGCCTCCTGGAGCTTCGCCACGGCGCCATCTAAATCGCCAGCGTCCTTTAGCTTGTCGGCTTCGTCATACAACTCGGTCTTGGTAGGCATGGGTGGAAGGGCAGGGGCTGAGGATTCAGGAGGGATAGGGCAGGCGAGGCTCTGGCCGCTCCCACCCGCCGGCGATGCTATCAAAGTACCGTATGGTGACTGCTAGCCGAAGCCCATGGCCAAAGTCCGAGATTCCTGTCCGCCAAACGCGATCTCCCGAATCCTGGGTGCACTTCGCAGAATCGATATTTTCCGGCTAAGCCGGCGCCGCTGCCGTGGCCGATACCCTGTTTATTGGTGGATGACAGCTTACGCCGACCATCGCTGGGTCCCGCCTACGCAGGCAGACCAAGAGTCGGCCGTCCCAAAGCCGTAGCCGCTTACCGGTAAACCGTCGCCTTCGGATCCCGCTCCGATCGCCGATGGCGGAGGCGTGTGTCGGCTTGTGTGTTGGAAGGACCCAACGTGTCGATCGATCCGTATGCCATCGTGCATCCCACGGCCCAGGTTGGGCCGGGCGTGGAGATCGGACCATTTTCTATCGTCGAACCGGGCGCCATCATCGGCCCGGGCTGCAAAATTTCTTCTCGCGTGACGATCAAGTCGGGCGTAACGCTCGGCGAGCAAAACACCGTGGAAGAGGGCGCCGTGCTGGGCGGCCTGCCGCAGCACCTCTCGCCGCCTGATTCGCCCGGTCCCGTGATCATCGGCGATCGGAATATCATTCGAGAGAATGTCACCGTCCATCGCGCGATGAAGGCAGAGGGCGAGACGCGGATCGGCAATGGCTGCTTGCTGATGGTCGCGTCGCATGTGGCTCACGACTGCACCGTTGCCGACGGCGCCGTGCTGACGAACAACGTCATGCTTGGCGGACACGTCTCGGTTGGCTCGCGGGCGTTCTTGGGGGGCGGCTCCGCCGTCCACCAGTTCTGCCGGATCGGTCGCTTGGCGATGGTTGGCGGCATGGCCCGCGTGGCCCAGGATGTGCCTCCGTTTGTGATGGTCGATGGCGGCACTGGCTTAATCGTCGGGCTGAACCGCGTCGGCTTGCGTCGTGCTGAGCTAAGCCGCACAGAACTCGCCGATCTGAAGTCGGCTTACCAAATCATCTACCGCAGCGGGTTGTCGCTCGAAGATCGACTTGCAGAGCTCGACGCCACGTACAGCGATGGCGCAGCGGCCGAGTTTGCCCCCTTCTTTCGGCAAGGCGGGCGAGGCTTTGTCCGCGAACGCCGCACTCCGCCTGCCGCACCAGCGACGACAATTCGCGTGGTGCATGCTGACGACGCGGTCGATCAAACGCGTCGGCAACGCAAGGCCGGCTGAGAAGAAAAACACCCTTCGCCGCCGATGGCAGCGAAGGGTGTGATAAAAGTCTTTATCGCTGGAACGCGATCACTTGCCGTTCGCCAACGCTGCCTGGGCCGCTGCTAGGCGAGCGATTGGCACGCGGAACGGACTGCAGGACACATAGTTCAAGCCGACGCGATGGCAGAAGTCGATCGACGAAGGATCGCCGCCATGCTCGCCGCAAATGCCGAGCTTGATCTTCTTGTTGACCGACTTACCCTTCTCGACCGCGGTTGACACCAATTGCCCCACGCCCGTCTGGTCGAGCGATTGGAACGGGTCCTTCTCCAAGATCTCTTGGCCCAGGTAGTCCGGCAGGAAGCCGT
>JBCDCL010000406.1:0-3424 GCA_039182175.1 Planctomycetota bacterium | reverse complement strand
GACTTTGACGTCGACGTCGCGGACGCCATACTTCTTCGCCTTCTCAGCGGCTTGCTGGGCGGCGCACTGACCGGCGAACGGCGTGCTCTTACGACTTCCCTTGAAGCCGCTGGTGCCGGAGCTAGCCCAGCAGAGCGTATCACCTTTGGTATCGGTGATCGTGACGCTGGTGTTGTTGAACGTCGCCTTGATGTGGGCGATGCCCACCGCCACGTTGCGACGCGACTTCTTCTTGCTCGACTTGTCTTTGGTTTTTGCCACGGCGTCTTACGCGGATAGTGATGTAGGTAGTAGTGATGTAGCTAGTAGTGGTGTTGCTAATGAGGATGCGATGTTGGTCGTGCGGTCACGCCGCAATCAGCATCTCCTTGCGACGACTAACGCAGGTCCTTGACGCCCTTCTTGCCGGCCACCGTCTTCTTGGCGCCTTTGCGGGTGCGGGCGTTGGTCTTGGTACGCTGGCCACGCACCGGCAAGCCACGACGATGGCGAATGCCACGGTAGCTGGCGATGTCACGCAGTCGCGAAATGTTTTGGCTGGTTTGGCGACGCAACTGACCTTCGACAACGTAGTCCTTGTCGAGCAGGGCAGCGATTCGCGCTACTTCGTCCTCTTGCAACTCGCGAGCACGAATCTGGGGGTCGATGCCCGCCTTGTGACACAACTCACGGGCGGTCTTGGGACCGACGCCATACAGATAGGTCAGCGAAATCACCGCGGGGCGATCTGGCGGAATGTCGACACCGAGCAAACGAGGCATAGCGTACGAAAGGGGGTTGGGATCTTAGGAGTAGGATTTGGGTCGCAGCTTTAGCGATCTGTGCCGAATCAGCTTTGGTGCTGCTCAGCCCAGCGGAGCCAGCCCGCCAAGGTAGCCCAGCCGAGTCGACGTCGTCGAATCAGCCCTGCCGCTGCTTGTGGCGAGGATTTTCGCAAACCACGCGGACCACGCCCTTGCGGCGAACGATTTTGCACTTATCGCAGATGCGTTTGACGCTGGCACGGACCTTCATAGCAACAATCAACTCGTCTCTTGGGGGGCACTCGACGCTAGGAATGAACGGACACGGGCGAACATCGGCCGCTGCGGCGAATCGGCGAGTATATCCCGGCCGGAGCAAATCCATCAACCCCCGGCGGCCCGTTTTTTGCACTACGGCTGACAGGCCCTCTGACGGGCCCTGAAGATGGGTAAACATCGGTGGAAGAGTAGTTCACCGCCAATCAATTCCAGGCCCGGAGGGCCGGCGGCATGTAGCCAGGGACGCGAGTCCCTGGTTGGTAGACATAGAAGGCAGACAAGCCCCAGCGAGGCGACGGCGATTGACGGATTGCGGCCGCCGTCGCCCCGCTGGGGCTTGGTGGGTTGGGTAGTTTACTCGTTCCCAGGGGCTTGCGCCCCCTGGCTACATGCCTCTGCCCCTGCCGGGGCAGCATTCAGGTGAAACTGACCCCTGGCGAATTTTGTTCCCGACCGGGGGCACGCGAAAGCGGCAGAGCTGGCCGCCAGAATCTGACCTCAAGAGACGAGCAACGCTTCTTCGGCTGGCGCTGGGGCTGCCGTCAGGCGGACGGGGCCATCCTTGGTCATCGCGATCGTGTGCTCGAAGTGGGCGCTCAGCGCGCCGTCGGCTGTGATTTGGGTCCACTCGTCGTTAAGCATTTTGACCTTCTTGGTGCCCATGTTGACCATCGGCTCCACGGCGATCACCAGCCCGGGGTCGAGGCGGAAATCGTCCCGGCCGCGGAGACCTCGGCTGACGAAATTGGGCACCTGCGGGTCTTCGTGCAAGTTGCGGCCAATGCCATGCCCGACGAAGCACTCGACCGTCGAGTAGCCGTGATCGTTTACGTAGGCGGCCATCTCACGAGCCACCTGGCTCCAGCGATCTTTGTTGTGCATCAACTCGAAGGCTAGCTCGAGCGTGCCGAGCGTCACGTCGAGCAGCCGCTGGGCCTCTGGCGAGATGGTTCCCACCGCGTACGTCTTAGCGGCATCGCCACACCAGCCATTGAGTCGGCAGCCTGTGTCGATGCTGACGATATCGCCTTCGCGAAGGGGGATGTCGTTGGGGATGCCGTGCACCACTTCTTCGTTGACGCTCGTGCAGGTGACTGCGGGGAAGGGCCGTTTCCCTTTGTCATGGTGGGGGTAATCTTTGAAGAGCGGCGTGGCGCCAAGCCGATCGAAGTGGGCTTCGATCGCAGCGTCGATCTCGCCGGTGGTGACGCCCGGGGCGATCATCTCCGCCACGATTTGGTGCGCCTGCCAGACGGCCAGCCCCGCCTGACGCATCAGGCCGATTTCGCGTTTCGATTTCAGCTCGACTTGTCCCACAACCTATCCCTCTGGCGAACCGTCCTTATCCACGATGGCCCATTCTATTCACGATGACCCAGTGCGTTGCACACTCGCTGGTAGACCTCGTCTTGCGTTCCCACGGCGTCAATCCGCTTGAGCAGCCCTCGCTCCTCGTAGTATCCGGCCAGGGGCTGCGTGATTGCTGCGTAGTCTTTCAGCCGTTGGCGGATTAGTTCCACATTGTCGTCTGCCCGACCGCGGCTTGCTAGGCGCCGGAACAGTTCCTCTTCGTCGATTTCGAACAGCACCACCGCGTCGAGCTTTGCTCGATGGTCCGCCAGCAGTTTGTCCAGCTCTTCGGCTTGCGGCAGCGTGCGGGGGAAACCGTCGAACAAATAGCCGTGGCGGCAATCGGCTTCGGCCAGGCGGTCGGCGACAATCCGCAGCACCAAATCGTCCGACACCAGCTCGCCCGCATCCAGCCGCTTGGCGATCTCCCGGCCGGCAGGCGTATCGCCCTCACGGGCGTCGCGGAGCACCTCGCCGGTCGATAGGCAGGTAATGCCTAAAGCATCCGCCAAGCGAACCGATTGGGTTCCCTTGCCGGCGCCGGGCGGTCCGATAAAGACGATCCGCATGAGGAAGAGAGGTTGGAGGCAAGAGGTGGGAGGTGAGAGGTTGGGTACAAGATGTTAGTCGCTTACTGTCAGGCAACCAGAAGGGGCCGAAAACCGCGAGTTGAACGTTGCCTCTAATCTCCGACCTCTGGCCTCTCTCCTTTAGCCTCTTATTCCAGCAATCCCTTGTAGTTCCGCATGACCAGGTGGCTATCGATCTTTTGCACCAAGTCGAACGCCACGCTGACGGCAATCAGTAGGCTGGTGCCGCCGTAGAACATGGCGATGCCCCAGTCGACGTTCAGGTACGTGGCGATGAGCGTCGGCACGATGGCGATCGCCGCCAAGAAGCCGGCGCCAACATACGTGATGCGGAACATCACCTTTTCCAAGAAGTCGGCCGTCCGCTTACCCGGACGGTAGCCGGGAATGAACGAGCCGAAGTTCTTCAGGTTGTCGGCCATGTCCTTCGGGTTGAAGGTGATGGCGGTCCAGAAGTAGCAG
>JBCDCL010000405.1:0-3447 GCA_039182175.1 Planctomycetota bacterium | reverse complement strand
GCTACCCCGTCGACGACTTGGAAGACCGACCATGTGCTTTCAGCATCCTCGGCCGATCGGAATAGAGCGCTGGCTGGCAGCACCAAGGCTTGGTCGACCTGGGCGATGACGATCCGCGCCTCGACGCGGAAGCCGTCGCCGAGCGCTAGCCGCTCCTCGGGCGGTTCGACTAGATCGACAATGACATTCACGCGCTGTTCTTCGACGCCCAGCGTCGATACTTTGGTGAACCCCGCCGGTTCGACGAGGCGAACCCGGCCTTCGAGCGGACGATCGCCACCCCAATGTTCGAGAATCACCCGGGCGCCCGGTTCGATTTTGACAGCGTCGCTCGACAGGACGTCGATTTCGACTTCCAAGTCGGTTGGATCACCTAGCTCCAGTAATGACATACCGGCGGTGACCACGGCCGAGCTTTCTTGGAAAACACGCAGCACCCGGCCGTCGATTGGAGAGCGGATGACAAAGTTCCAACCGTTCGACTCGTTGCTTTGCGGCGACTCGTCAGATTGTGGGCGAGAGCGAATCAGCGCCGCTCTGGCTTGTTGCAACTCAAACTCGGCAATCTCTTGCGAGTAGCGGGCCGACCGCAGCGATTCGCTTGCCTGGCGATAGCGAGTAACGGCAGCGTCGAGTTCGCTCTCGGTCATGCCGCCGCCTAGCTCGGCTTGCCGAACGCGTTGTAGCTCGGTTTCCGCATTCGACTGTTCGAGGCGCGCCTGTTCGAGCAGTGGGCCTGTTTTACGAAGGGAGGCTTCGGCCGCCAGCACACGGGCCTCAGCCTGAGCAATCGCTCGTGCATCGAGCAGATCGGGATCGCGCGGTTCGATCATCGCCAGCAGCGTAGAGCCTGCGGTAAGCTGATCGCCGGGATCCATCTCGATTCGTAGCAAACGCCCCGCTAGTGGCGTCGATACGACGTATTTTTCGCGAATCCGCGTTTTGCCGTCTTCGTCGACGGTGACCAACAGCGTGCCAATGCTGGCGGTCGCGAAGTCGACTTCTTGTGGCTGCGGCAAAAACGACCACACGATCGCTCCAGCCAAGCCGGCGACTACGAGTAGTGCGAATAATTTCCTGAGCCAGTTTTTCATGCGGACAGGCCGTGGCGGCAGTACTGCTCCATTATTCGCGGGACTTCAGCACCGCGATCAGATCGAGCTGGTCTAAGCCGCGGCGAACCAACAGGCCCGAAACCGTAGCCGAGGTAAGCACCACCGTGCAAGCCAACCCGTAGGTGTGCCGCTGGATCACCAGCGGGAAGCGAAAGACTTCTTGGTCCATGAAGTAGACCAGCCCAGCGGCGAACCAGTAACCCATGACCATGCCCAGTGGCAGGGCGAGCAGCGTCAGCAAACCGAGTTCGCCAAGAAGAATTGCCGAGATTTCGGCCCGCGTAAAACCAACCACACGAAGCGTCGCCAATTCGCGGCTTCGCTCCGACTGGGCGATGCGGGCACTGTTGTAAACCACGCCAATGGCGATGACGATGGCGAACGTGAGGTTGATCTTCCGCATCTCGCCCAGGTTTTTCGCGAGGGTCTCTTGGAAGCTTTCGATCGCATTCTTCTTGACCGTCACGCCCGCGATGCTGGGAATCTCTTTTAGTTCGCGGTACAGCTCCGATCGCCGGTTGGGATCGGTCCGCAGGTGGGCGGCATTGACTTGGGGCGACTCACGCATGATGTCGGCTAGCCACGCTTGGCCGGTGTACGCATTGATGCCTTGCACATCGTCAATCAGCGAGACGATGGGCATGTCGCAAATGGGCCGTTTGCCTTCGAGGACTTCTACGCGGACCGAGTCGCCCACCTCGGCGCCAAGGATTTGGGCAAGCTTGGCGGACATCATCAGTCCGCCGATTGGCGGCTCGTAAGTGGCGCCCTGCTTGTTAGAGAGCTTCATAAGCTCGCCACCCTCGGGCAGGGCATTGAGCGCCACCCGCCGCGAGCGGTGTCCTAGTCGCAACCGGCAAGCCACGCTCCGCACAGGCTCAACGTGCAGCACACCACGCAGGCCTTTTAGTTCATAAACCAAGTCGGTCGACGCCGCCTCGACCAGCGTCACCGACATATCGTGCCGTTGGATGCGGTGGAATTGGAGGTCGAGCACATAGTCGATCGAGTCTTGTAAAAAACCACCCACGATGACGATCGCAACCGACAGGCCGATTGCCAAGATCGATAGCCCACTCTTCGCGGGGCGGCGTTCAATTTGACGCAAGATCATCCGCACGACGTTGGGCGTCCATCGCCCGAGGCCGAGTCGCTCGACGAAGGTCGGCCGAAAGTTCGACGGCGGTTCGGGCCGCATCGCCTCGGCGGGTGGGACGCGGATCGCTTTGACCACAGCGCTCAGCGCACCCAGCACGGCCGCAACCAATGCCACCGCCACGGCACTAGCCGTGATGTTGCTCTGCATGCGGATTATCAGTTCGGGGTACTGGTAGACGCGGGCAATCAACTCCGTGAACATCACGGCCAGGCGCGAACCGAAGAAGACGCCCAGTGCCGAGCCACATAGCGCGATCAGCAATACGAATTTCAAGTAGTGCCAGCCGATGGCGTAGTTCGAGTAGCCGAATGCTTTGAGTGCGGCAATTTGTTCGCGCTGAAGTTGCAGTACGCGTGTTAGCACCACGTTGAGCAAAAAGGCGGCAACAGCCAGAAACAGTGCCGGGGCGACAAAGCCGGTGGTTTTGAGGCCCTCGATGTCGCTCTCGAGCAACATGTGCGACAGCTGGTCTTTGCGACCGTAGGCGCCCAGTCCGCCGTACTCGCCTAGCAAACGATCGAGGCGGAAGATCACCTCATCTTCGCTGGCGCCATGCATCAGGCGAATCGAAAGATCGTTGAAGGCGCCTTCCATGTCGAACGCCATCGAGAGCGCCTCGTGGCTCATCCAAAAGACGCCAAAGTGCTTTGGGTCCGGCACCAAGTCACCCGGCTTCAGTTGGAATACATACTCGGGCGAAAGCACCACGCCGACGATCCGGAGCTGCTTTTTCCGGCCATTGATGATCGCGGTTAGCGAGTCGCCAACGCCCATATTGTTGGCGATCACAAACTTCTCGCTCGCCAGTATTTCGTCATCGCGTCCTGGTTCCAGCATGCGTCCGCGTCGCAGATAGACGCGGTTTATCGACGGCTGGTGCGTCGCAGGAATTGAGACCAACTGACCAACCGCCGGTTCTTCAAGCCCTGGCACGTCGAGGTTCACACCTTCGACGATGCGAGTCTCGACGCGAGCGACGCCTGGAATCTCTTGCACTCGCTGCTTCAGCGAGTCAGGCGCCCGTTTTACCTGAGCGAAGATGTCGGCAAAGAAATAGCGGTCGTAGAAACTCGCCCGTGTGGTTTCGAGCGAGTGTAGCATCGTTTGCGAATTGATAAACGTCGCCACCCCGGCCGATACCACGAGCGCGATCATCACCGCTTGGCCCTTCAT
>JBCDCL010000404.1:0-3469 GCA_039182175.1 Planctomycetota bacterium | reverse complement strand
ATCTTTGCGGTCGCCAATAGTAGTGCCCAGAATAAAAATGAATCGGAGCCGAGCGAAGCAGAGACCACCGATGCCGCGGCGCCGGAGGCCAAGCGTCCGCCCATCGCCGCCAAAGCCGCGCGGCCGAAAGGGCGGCCGACGCTCACTTCAGGACTCAACGTCCCGGCTGGCGAAACGTTTCACCTGGGTGAACGCCAAACAGGGGCCTTCATCGTCTCGGCCTACAATCGCGGCCGCGAGCCGGTGGTGATTCTTGCCAGTCGTGGCAAACGACGCGAAACCGTTGGCGTTGTCAAACCCGAAGAGACGGTCGTGCGAGCCTTCCAGACGGGCGATGGCGTCCTCGTGCAGAATCCGTCCGAGAAAACCAAAGCGAGGCTCTACGTCGAGGTCTGGGGAACACGCGATTTGGCGATGTATTACATCCCCAACGAAGAGGAACCGCCGGTGACGTCTGACTCCACAGATACGACCGACAAGCCGGCCGATGGTATCCCGGCCGACACTGGCTCGGACAAGTGAGCCCTCGCATACAACGTGGTCTTATCCAGCAAGCATCAGTCAAGGCCGACGTTAAGTCCCTGCAGGTCGTCGGGCACGAAGTGCCCATCTTTTCGGATCAGTTCGCCGTCGAAGTAGAGTTCGCCGCCGCCGTAGTCCGACCGCTGGATGAGCACCAGGTCCCAGTGGACGCGGCTCCGATTGCCATTGTCGGCTTCCTCGTACGCTTGGCCTGGCGTTAGGTGCATCGAGCCGCCGATCTTTTCGTCGAAAAGCGTATCGAGCATCGGATGCTTGACACGGTTGTTGGTGCCGAGCGACCACTCGCCGATATAGCGGGCGCCTTTATCTGAGTCGAGCACCGCATTGAGCCGCTCGGTATCGTTGGAACTCGCATCGACGATTTTGCCGTCCTTAAACTCAAAGCGGATGTCGCTGAACACCGTGCCCTGATATCGGCTCGAAGTGTTGTACTGGATGACGCCATTCACACTGTCGCGAATCGGGCAGGTGAAGACCTCGCCGTCCGGAATGTTGTGCTCGCCACTGCAGGGGATGACGGGAATGTCTTTGATCGAAAATTGGAGATCGGTGCCTGGACCGACCACCTTCACCTGATCGGCCGCTTCCATCCGTTTGACCAGCGGCTCTTGGTTTTTCGACATCGCTGCGTAGTCTGCCGTGCAGACGTCGAAGTAGAAATCCTCGAACGCCCGGGTACTCATATCAGCCGCTTGGGCAAAGCCATCGTTTGGGTACCGCAGCACCACCCATTTGGTCTTGGGCACGCGATACTCGTTGACGTGCCGTAGCCAGTGCTCTTGGTACAGATCCATCCGGTCGTGCGGCACGTCGACCATCTGGCTCGAGTTGCCGGCGCCACGGACACCGATGTACGCGTGCATTCGTTCCATCCGCTTCCGCTCAATACTGCCGGCGAGTTTCATGCTCGCCTCGGTGGCGGTGCGGTAGAGCGATCGCTGCACCTCTTGCGATTTGAGATCCACCACCGGAACGGCGCCCCGCTCGGCAGCGCCTTCGACCAGTGCACACACCAAATTGGGTTCGGGCAGATCAAAGCCCTCGATCAGCACATGCTCGCCAGGCTGCACCCGGCAGCTATGGTCGAGCAGAACGGCGGCCAATTTGTCGATGCGAGGATCATGCATGATTGAATTGCGAATGCTGAGGTAGGGCTTCGAGACAGCTAGTGTTTGCCGTACTTATTCTCTCCGATTCGACGGTGGCGGATAGGGACCGTGCCGTTGTGTGAAATGGCAGACAGACAAACCGGCGCCAGTAGGGTGAGGTAGCAGGCCCACTCCTACGACGTGCGACTTCGATCAAGCCTCTTGCCTTCGGCCATTTGGCCTCCGGTTGCAGATGACCGCAGAGCCCTCTTCCGCTGAAGATCCAACGCACTTTGCCATCGATTGGCTTGCCGAGCATGGCGACCTGCTCTTTTCCTACGCGATCTCGCGCGTCGGCGGCGACTCGGCGGTCGCCGAGGATCTGATCCAAGAGACCCTGCTCGCCGCCATCAAGGCCTATCCGCGATTCCAGGGGAAGTCGCGGATCGAAACGTGGCTGGTTAGTATCTTGCGTCATAAGATTATCGATCGCTTTCGCGTCCAAAAGCGTCGTGAGGCAGGCGATACGGACGAAGCCATTTTCGACGACCACGGCAGTCTGCTCGATGTCATCGGCTGGAGCGAAGAGGCGGGCCAGCAACTAGAAACGGCCGAATTTGCCGAGGTTTTCGACCAATGCCTGGCAGAACTCGCGCCCCAGCAGGCCGAAGCGTTTACCCTGGCGGTAATGGACAACCTGCCGACCCAAGAGGTTTGTAGCATTCTGGGCATCACGCCGACTAATCTTTCTGTACGCTTGCATCGGGCTCGAGTGACCCTCCGCAAGCTTTTGCAATCACGCTGGTTCGAGGGCGAGTGACGTGTCTGTGTGGCGAGCGATCAAAATGTTGCTGACGCTTCGCTGCGAGGAATCTACGCACCTACTCTCCGATTCTTGCCATCGGAAGCTTACTCGCGTTGAGCGGTGGTCGGTCCGGTTGCATCAGATCGGTTGCAGTTATTGCCGAAAGGTCGCCGAGCAACTGCAAATGGTTGACCAGGCAGCGCGTACCCGTGGTGCGGCATGGCAAGAGATGCCAAATGAAGTCCGCCAGCGGATCGCCGCCACGCTCATCGATAAAGACAAGTCTGCGGATTCGTAGCGAGCGATTGCTAGCACGAACTTCCGAAGCACAAGTTTTCGATTTTCTGAAAAAGCGGCCGTAATGATCGGTCGCGGGCTGCGACTAACGCCCGATTACTCGCCGGCACGATTGCCAAGATGGCGAGGACGCTTTTTGTCGGGCGCTAGTGAGTCGCAGACAACTCGATCAAGTCGCCCAACGACTAAGCACTCTGCGTAGTCGGGCGTTCTTCTTTTTTGAGTCGCAAACGAACCCTACCGGGGAGCGGTATGCGCCGGCCCTATGGCCGCACTGCCGCACGTTGCTTTTTCACACATAGATTTTTGGGGAGAGAAACAGAATGCTACGATTTATCACGACCGTCACAGCAACTTGCATCGCCAGCGTGCTTGCTATCGACTCCGCCCATGGCCAAGTCTCTACGGCGACGCCCTCCACGACGAGCGACATCCAGGTTTCGATCGTCAACGAGGGCAATTCCGACTTTACGCTGACGCCTCTTTGGTTCGCGTTCCAAGATGGCACGTTCGACACGTTTGATATCGGCAGCGCAGCCTCGTCGTCGATCGAAGCGATTGCAGAAGATGGAATCGTGGACGGCCTGGTCGACGACTTCAATGCCTCTGGCCAGCCTGGACTTCGCCAGGGTGTGGTCACTGCCCCCGGTGGCTTTGCCGGGGCTCCGGTCATCGAGCCTGGCGAAACCGGCACAGCGTTCATCACGCCGATCAACCCGGCTGCCTACCAGTATTT
>JBCDCL010000403.1:0-3487 GCA_039182175.1 Planctomycetota bacterium | reverse complement strand
GCGGTCTCGACCGCAAGTGATGTCACAGCCCACCACCTCGTCCGACCCAACCACGATCTGCCCAGCGAAGTCTACCGTCCGCTCGGGCACTCTCAGGTTTACGACGTCCTCGCCGACGCTGCCTAATCGCTTGAGCGACTGGAAGATTTGATCGGTTTCCACCACAGGCGTGGCGACCACCAGGATTGCCAGGTAAGCCAGCACCACGTAGCTGATCGGGCCAAGGACACTTTCCTGGACGAGTCGTATCGCCGACGAGGCTGCCTTGCGATTGATGAGCCAAAGGATGGCCCACAGGATGAAGAGAATCGCGGCGCCGATGGCAACGCCAAGGGCAAGCATCCAGAGCGGGGTGACCCACAGCGACAGGTTAGCGAGTGGTAGATGAGGGATCATTTGGTTTGTAAGTGCCGCCGCGGTGACGACGGCGTGGTTGATCTGGAATGCGTGTAAGGGAAAGACCTAGTGGCGGATGGCGAACGTGGCGAATTGGCCGGAAGGAGCCGCCGTGCTTATCTGTTCGTCATCGATATTCTCTCGAAAGTGGTCGCGAACTTGCGTAAGTAAGCTATCAATCTCAGATGGCGGGCCCTCGGCCAGCAATTCCACTTTCCCATTGTCTAGATTTCTAACGTAGCCGGTTATGGCCAATCGCTCGGCAAGATTTCGCACGGTGTAACGGAAACCCACGCCTTGCACGTGCCCGGTATACACGACGGTCGTCCGCTGATAGGTGTCGCTCACGGCAAGGCGCCAGCTTTGGCCTAAGTTGCTTCTCTGTCGAGACTTCCGAGCTATTCCGTAAGCTGTGCACTATAAACGGCGCCGGCAGTGGTCGCCAGTGGCTGCCCGCCACGCTTGTGTTGACGCCGGTGCGGGGGATCTCTATCTTCGCCCCGCCATGGAAGGTCTGCCAGCACTACCGGAAGTATCAAGCAGGGTCGCCGCCCAAAGTAGGCACTTCCAACAATGGCACTTGATACTCTTGCTTTGCCCTCTGCTCGTCACCCAGCCGGCTTTGGCGAGCGAGCCTCAGCCTTCTGCCATCTTGCTGAAGTCGGGCGGCGTTCTTCAAGGAAGCCTTTCGCTGGTCGATGGGCGTTACCGGGTGACCAGCCAAGGCGACGAGATTCGACTGCCGACCGACGAAGTTGTGCACGTCGGCCCTTCGCTACTGTCGCTCTATGAGTGGCAGCATAGCCAAGTCCCTAGGGCCGATGCTCGTGAGCGAATACGCCTAGCGGAATGGTGCATTCGACAGCAACTGTGGCCGCAGGCTGCGCGGGAGTTGCTAGAAGCCCGGGCACAAGACTCCCTGCACCCACGCCTAGAGCTTGCCGAGCGAAGGCTTGAAGAAGCTTGGCGCCAGACGCACCAAACCGCGGCGGAGCCAGCAGCCGAGACCCATGTCGATCGGCAAATGGCCGAGGCGGCGCGGGCGGCTCAACATCTTCGGCTGGTAGAAAAGTTGCCGGCCGGCTCGCTTGAACAGTTTACCCGACGCATCCAACCGATCCTGGAAAACAACTGCACGACCAGTGGTTGCCATCAGCCAGGCGGCAGCGAGTCGTTCCAGCTCAACCGCAATTGGCTGCACGGTTTGGCGGACCAGCGGTCGACCTTTGCCAACTTGGCGGCCGTACTGGCGGCGATCGAGCGAGAGAATCCGGACGAAAGCCCCCTACTGCTCGCGGCACGCCAACCACACGGGGGAAATCCGGCCGGTCTACTTACGGGGCGGCGGAGCGAATTGCATGACAGACTTGCGGAATGGGTCCATGGCGTCACGCAGCCGCCGGCGGCAAAGGTGGCGAGGCGGCGTGGCCCGGTGCTGCAGCCGAGCTATTCGGCTTTGATCGGTGGAGGTTTCCAGCGAGCAGCGCCGGTAGCGGCGGGGCAGCGATACCAACCGCCGCACGAGCCGAGTGCAATTGCCCATCGGGGTACGCCACCTGCCCTCGCAAACGGGTCGAATCCAAACGGCCCACCAGCCAAGAAGGACGACCTTGTTCAGCCCGCGAGTTTTCTATCGACGGCACCGAAATCGTCTAAGCCAACAGCCGGCTCGCGAGCGGGCCAATCAGCGGGCGAACCGCGTGACGAGTTCGACCCCGAGATCTTCAACCGGCTGACGCCGGTTGCCGAGCCGCAGCAGTAGTCGCTAGCGGACGGCCGATCTACTTCGTGATCGTATTACTTCGGCCGGCAGCGATACTCGGCACCGTGGCGTTTGGCTCATCGGCGCCGGCATAGCTGTAGCCAGAGACCGATCCGCTACGGGTACTGCACCCATCGCAGGCGCATTCGGCGACGGGGCAACTGTAGTCGTAGCAGGTCCCGCAAGCTCGGCAGCCAATTTGGGCGGCGGCGCCAATGGTGATCAGTCCAATTGTGAGAAGTTTGCCCACGCGAAACATAACGGCATCCTTGCACAGTGGGGCCCAGCCGTGGGCCAACGGACCCGCGGCGTAAACGTCACGCTACAGTCTTCTCAGCTATCGGCAACCGGCATGCTGCGTGGTGAGACCAATCGCAACGATTGTGACGATTGTGGAGGTGCTGAAACGGAGTGTGCTAGCTGCAGATGGCTAGCCAGCACTCTGGGGGGCGATCGCTTGCCGGATGCGAGGGTCGGCCAGCGTTTCGGCGACGAAGGCGACGCCATCGAACGCATGTCCTGCCGTGTGGGCGTTTGGCAATGCAATAGTGAAGGCGCCGGCCGCAACCCCCGACTGTGAGCCGACGTGGCTATCTTCGAGCACCATCATCTCGCTAGCGGCGACGCCAAACTGCTCGGCGGCCAGCAGATAGGGCTCCGGCGCCGGTTTACCTTGCTCGATATCGTCGGCGGTGATCAGAAACGCAAATCGATCAGCAAGATCCAATAGTTCGAGAATCCGCTCGGCGTACTTTCGGTGCCCGCTGGTGACAATGCCGCGGGGCAACTCGTGGCCATCCAGCCAATCGAGCAGTTCCGTGGCGCCTGGCATCGTGCGGAGTTCCTTGGCGGCAATCTCCCAGAAGATTTGCTCCGACTCGGCAAGCAACTCCTCGGCCGTCTCTTTCAATTGATGCCACTGAATCATTACCTCCAATGCATCAGCGGCAGGGCGGCCCATCATGGCGTGTCGCAGGTCATCGTCGAACGTTTTGCCGCGACGGCGGAGGGTTTCGGTGCCTACTTGCAGATAAACGTCTTCGCTGCTGGCAAGCGTGCCATCGAGGTCAAATGCTATGGCTTGTAGAGGCCGGTTAGGTCGAGGCGATAGGGCCAAAGCGAGACTTTCGTTGGTTTAATTTTCGCGGCGAAGATCGTAGATCACGTACGTGCCGTTTCGGTACGCGACTGGCAAGCTCGCGTGGCGGCGGCGATCGGTAAGGGCGTAGTCGGCGCCATATTTGGCCGCCAGTTCCTTGAGCCGAGTCGATCCGAGCGCTCCTAACGACAGGGCTAGCCACCGCTCGTCGTCCGGCCCGGGGTTTCGAT
>JBCDCL010000402.1:0-3497 GCA_039182175.1 Planctomycetota bacterium | reverse complement strand
GGCAACAACAACTTTACGAACGCCAACCAGATTGCCACGAATTCGACCTACCAGTTTTTCATCCCCGATCCCGATTTCGACCTCACGAGCTTGCAGCGTGCCGGACAGAAGGAGGGGTGGTCGGACACGGTTGAGGCGTTTCGCATTGCCACGACCAACGCGGGGCGGCCACTCTCGGTGCACGTCGACGAGCCTGAATCGATCACGCGAATCTCTCTCGGTCCAAATGACGATACCGAGCCTGGCACAACCAATGCGGAACGATTCAACACGGTTCGCAAGACAATGACGTGGGACATCTTGCTATCGGGCGCCGGGGGTGTTGAGTGGTTTATTCACAACGCCGACCAAGATGTTGAAGACCAACGGATCTACGAGCAGGTCTATCGCGAGACGACCATTGCACGTCAGTTCATTGAAGACAATTTGCCGTTTTGGGAGATGACGCCCGATGACGACCTGCTGGCAGGCGAAGATAGCGACTACGGCGGCGGCGAGGTGTTTGCCCTCGCCGGCGAGGTCTACGGTCTCTACCTGCCTGATGGGTCGAATGACGACAACGCGGGGGGGCCTCCGACGCTCGATCTGACGTCGTTTGCCGGCGAGGACTATGCGCTGCGTTGGTTTGATCCTCGCACGGGCGTATTCGACAGCCAAGTGATCTCGCTAGTTGGCGGTACGCAAGCGAGCCTGGGCGCCACACCTGGCGGATTCCAGAACACCGACGACTGGGCGGCGCTTGTCCTGCGTGTATCGGCTGACTTCAACAACGATGGCGTCGTGGATGCCGCCGACTACACGATTTGGCGAGACACGCTTGGCGACACGGTCGCGCCGGGCGCCGCGGGCGACGCCACCGGCGACGGCGTGGTCGACACGGCAGACTACGCCATCTTCAAAGAGCAGTACGGCAAGTCCTTCTCGCCCGCTGCGTTGCAAGCGACTCCCGAGCCGACGGCAGCGACGCTTTCGCTGGTGCTCATCGCCAGCTTAGCAGTCGCGATTCGCATGCAAGCCGTCCGCGGCCGTTATGCGTAGCCGGACACTCCGGGCCTGAACCAAACGGCGTGGGCGGTGCGAACTGGGCGTGGTATTCTGCTGGCAGGCAAGATTCTCTTTCCACCAGCGAATACGCACCTGTGATGCCCAGTGCCTTGATGATCCTGATATTCGTCGTCTTCTTGACGCTGATCATCATTGGCGGCATCTACGCGCATAAGCAGGAGCAAAAGCGGATCGCCTTGCTGACAGAGTTCGCCAACGAACTCGGCTGGCAATTCTCGCCGGATAAGGACCGCACATTCGATAGTCAATATCCTCAGTTTGCTGCCTTTCGGCGTGGTCACTCTCGCTACGCCCACAACATTCTCCGAGGCATGACGACTATCACGCCCGAGGAGGGCAAACCGGTAGAGCTGCCGATCTGCGCAGGCGACTATCATTACCGCGTCACGAGCGGTAGCGGAAAGAATCGATCGACCAGAACCTATCGGCGAAGTTATTTGCTGATCGATTCACCGATCGCCGGTTGCGATCTTGCGATTCGCTCCGAACACTTTGGCGATCGCATGGCGGCTGCGTTGGGGTTTGATGATATCGATTTCGAGTCGGTCGAGTTTAGCGACCGGTTTCACGTCAAATCCTCCGACAAGCGATTTGCCTACGACGTGATTCACCCGCGAATGATGGAGTTCCTACTCGACGGACCCACTCCCGATTTAGAGATTGGCGACGGGGTGCTTTGTCTGTTTGGCAATGGCAGCCGTTGGGAACCGCATGAGTTTCAAATGCGGATCGATTGGGTCTGCCAGTTTTTCGCACTCTGGCCGAGGCACGTACAACGCACCTCTTAGTTGCACGGCGGCAGCGACTTCCACTTTCAAACGTCCGACAAAACATGGCGCCCTTCATTATCCTCGCCGTCGTCTTGCTTCTGCCGCTGGTGGTGTTGGTTGCCAATTTCAACCGGCTGGTCACCGTGCGTACGCACTTGCGGGAGAGCTGGGCGGATATCGATGTCGAAATGAAGAGGCGGTACGAGCTAGTGCCCAATTTGGTGGCGACCGTCCAAGGCTACGCCGCCCACGAACGCGACGTGCTGGCCGAAGTCACCCGGCTACGCAACCAAGCTATGCAGTCAACAGGCTCTGCGGCGATGCAAGCCGTCGACGAGCGGGCATTGTGGTTTGGCGTCGAAAGGCTCTTTGCCGTGGCAGAGGCATATCCCGACCTAAAAGCCGACACCCACTTCCTGGCGTTGCAGAAAGAACTTGCGATCACCGAAGACCGGATCGCGGCAGCACGGCGATTCTACAACGGCAACGTTCGCGATCTGAACGAGCTTTGCGAGGCGTTCCCATCAAACTTGGTCGCAAGCTTGTTTGGCTTTGAGCGAGCCGACTACTTCGAGACGGCCAGCGAAGCCGAGCGGGCGGTTCCTGAGCTGGATATCTAAAGCACGCGACCTAAGACGCCTCCGAAAGCGGAAATAACGTTCCTCCGCCGGGCATTTCTGCGAAGTCTTGGATTTTTCCGCTGCCGAGTGAATTTATTTCTCGCTCAGGCGTCTTACTATGGATGCACCGTCGCGGGCCGCGTAGATTTGGCCCCTCCGACATGAGTTCAAGGTCGCCACAGGCTTCTATGACTGCCAACCGCCAAACGTCTGATTCACCCCGGCTGCCGCCATCGGTCCAGTTGCAGATTGCAGATCTCGCAGACGAATTCGCGTCGACCGAGACCGATGTTGAGGATCTATCGCTGGCAAGCTATCTCAACCGCGTGAAGGCTGCCGGCCGGCCGCAGTTGCTCGAAGCTTTGGTTGATGTTTCGCTGCAAAAGATGCGGCAGCAAGCGATTGGCAATCCGGTAGCGTGCCTGCTGGACGCCAATCCGGAGTTGTCCGACGAGCTGGGCGAATTGCTACAGCGAACGCTGGCTACGGTGGATCAGCGTGAAGAGAGCACTGTTGAAGATCTTGACGAGGGGCAGAGTGGCGGGAGTCTGAATGTCCGCTGTCCACATTGCCACGCTCCGATCGCCATGACGACTGATTCGCAGGTCGACAGCATCTGCTGCCCGTCGTGCGGCAGTGATTTCAGTTTGATCGATGACCGCGAGCAAACGCACGACGCGGCGCCGATCACCGAGTTAGGACATTTCCGCCTGATCGAACGCGTCGGCATGGGTGCGTTTGGCGAAGTTTGGAAAGCACACGATACGGAGCTAGATCGCACCGTCGCGGTGAAAGTACCCCGCCGCGGCGAACTCGACGAGAAACAAGAGCGGTCTTTCTTACGCGAGGCACAAAACGCTGCCAGCTTGAACCACCCAGGCATTGTGCCGGTGTACGAAGTCGGCCGCGACGACCAGACGCTTTACATCGTCAGCGAATTTGTGCGTGGCGTTTCGCTAGCCGAATGGCTTACCGGCCAGCAGCTTACCAGTCGCGAAGCTGCCGACTTGGCGCTGCGAATCGCTACGGCCCTAGGCCACGC
>JBCDCL010000401.1:0-3559 GCA_039182175.1 Planctomycetota bacterium | reverse complement strand
GTCGCTCGCTTTGGTGGGCGCCGCCATCAACGCCTTGAGCGACAGACCGATCCGCTGCTTGTTGAGGTCGACGCTTAGCACTTTGACTTCGACTTGCTGGCCCTCGCTAACGATGTCGCTGGTGCGATGCACTCGGGCGTGAGCAAGCTCGGATATGTGGATCAAACCTTCTACGCCGGGCTCCAACTTCACAAAGGCGCCAAAGTCCATGATCTTGGAAACCGTGCCGGTCACCTTGGCGCCAATAGGATACTTGGCGTCGACGCCATCCCAAGGGTTCTCTGCCGATTCGCGATAAGACAAACCAATCTTGCCGGTATCGGGGTCGATCCGTTCGACTTTTACTTTGACCGTTTGACCCTCTGACAGCACTTCGCTTGGGTGATTCACGCGGTCCCAGCTCATTTTGCTCACGTGGATCAGTCCATCGACGCCGCCCAGGTCGACGAAGGCGCCGAAGTCTCGCAGACTGCGGACGACGCCTTCACGCATTTGCCCAGGCGCCAACTCGGCCATCAGCTTCTCCCGGTTGGCGGCCCGCTCCCGCTCCATCACGGCGCGGTGGCTTAGCACTAGGTTCCGTTTCTCGCGGTTCGCCTCGGTAACTACAGCGTTGATCTTTTGCCCAACGTACTCCTCGGGGTTTTCTACTCGATAGGTAGAAATCTGCCCCATCGGCATGAACGCCCGAATGCCGGCGGCCTGGCACTCCAAGCCGCCCTTGTTCACGCCCGTGACAGTGACGCCGACGATTTGGCCAACCTCGACTTCATCCCAGTTGCCGACGTCAACCGCGGCCGTCGGCAGGTTTAATTCGTACAGTCCCTCCTCGGCGTTGAGCCGCACGACAACGACTTCTATCTCCGAATCTGGCTCGGGCAGAACGACTTCGGCCGGCACGCCATCGGCCGTCTTTTGGCTGAACTGCTTGAGCGGAATCGTTCCTTGCCGGTGACCACCCAGATCGACAAACAGGTAGTCGCTGTGCTGCGTCGAAACCTTGCCGGTCACTTTGGTTTCGGGTGGCAGCTCTGCGGCCAGCGTGCTCGCGCTCTGGTCGATCAAGTCATCGAGCGATTCGCCAGCCAAAGCCTGCTCCAGCTCTGCCTCTTGCTCGTCGGTCAACGCGGCACGAACGTTGGGCGGCGGATACTTGGAAGGTTTCTTGGTTGTCTCCGACGACTTGGTAACCGGCGTGACGGGCTTGGGGGCGAGCGGCTCGTCTGCCGGAGCCGGCATCGCTGACGACTGGCCAGCTGCCGCGGTCTCTGCAGCGTCTGCCGATTTGCGCTGCGTGCCGATCCGAATCCGATCGCTGGGCTTGGATCCTTCGCCCTCCGCAGGGGGCGCCGCCGACTTGCCGGTCTCCGGGGCTTCGCCAGCCTGCGCTACTTCGCGGTTCGAGACTTCCGCTGATGAGGTGTCCGCTGAAGACGTGTCCGCTGGCGAGCTGTGAGCTGGCGAGGTATCAGCAGAGCTTGCTTCGGGTTTTGGATTCGCAGTGGGATCAGACATCGCAGCAAAGTAGCCGGGGTAACGAAATTGCTTGGGGCGGCCCTACCGCTCCGCGTCCCGGATTCTAACCGAATCTCGCCACGCGAGCGATCGTGCGACACGCGGGTGGAACGCCAGGCTCGGGGGGCCGTTCTTGCCCAGTTTTCCGGTGAGGGCTAGAATCTGGAGCCTGCCCGGAGGGTATGCGAATGGCTAGCAGACTGATTCGAAATCAGTTGCCCCGCAAGGGGTTGAGGGTTCGAGTCCCTTGCCCTCCGCTGACTTACGTCGACGCGCTCTTTGGCAATTTCTCAAAGTGCACACACTTTGCACACACCTAAGCCCACCCCATCTTGAGCGCCAGATCCTCCGCTTCGTGCCGGATATAGTGCTTGGCGGTGGTGCGGGGGTCAGCGTGGCGAGCAAGCTGCTGTGCTTGACTCATCGTAGCCCGAGCTGCAATTCCGGTGATATAGGCACGGCGTAGGTCGTGGGCGGTCGCTGTCTTACCAGCCTTGTTGACCACTACGTTGGCCCGTTCGCCGATATCTGAGATCGCCCGACAGATCCGGCCGGTCGTCATCTGCTGGCCGCGGCGACCCGGAACGTGGCAGACGTAGCCTTCGATTCCACGGCCGACAAGCTTCCAGAACTCTGGCGGCGCAGGCAGGTAGCTATCGGAGTTGTTTTTCTGCCCTCCGAGAAAGACGATCATCGGCGGCCGTGACTTAAGGTCGACGTAGCAAGTGCTCTCCTCCCACGTCAGGCTGCGGAGCTCATCGATTCGGAGCCCTGTAAGCCAGAGACCACGCATGAACCGGATGATTTGTTCGTGATAGTGTTACTTCTGACCTCTGGCGCGACCGCAATCATGCGTTCGAATTCCTCCAGCGTCACCGGTCGAGACCGCATGACCGCTGACTGCTTTGCCTTCCGGCGGCTGCGTATCGTTGGTGCCCGGTCGATCAGGCCAACCACATCCGCTGCCCAGCCAAGCCCGGCACGCAGTGAGCTGAAGTAACTGGCTGAGGAAGTTGGCTTTATGTCTAGTGCATCCAGACCAGCTCGAAATCGGGAGAGTGTCGATTTGTTGATGTCGGCCAGCAGGTGCGGATGGCAGATTTCTTCGAAGTGGTCTGCGGCTGTTTTCCAGTTGCCCCGGCTGCCGCGGCTCATGCCGTCCAGCCACTCACGTTCGTAGCGCTCACGGAACTCCGCCCAGGTGATGGCTACCCCGTCGCTCCTTCCGGGAATGACACCAGCTTGCAGCCTCTCCTCGAGACGGCCCGCGGCCCGTTCGGCCTCGCGGCGGACGCTGGTTCCGCTGCTGACCTCACCGGACCGCTGGCCGTACTGCCAGATCAGTCCATAGGCTCGGCCTCGGTACTTGTGGAGTCGGACCCTAATGATCGGCGTTTTGCCCACGCTTCTAACTCTCCGATTTCAAAAAACAGTCGGTCACCGCACCGAAAGTGCGGCGCCGGGTCTGGGGTGTTGATCCAGTTGCGATACAGCCACTGACGCGCGGCTTTCATTGCGTGTCGGACAGCGTCCGGCTTCATCGACTCGGTGAGTTCCGCCAGTTCGAAGTAGATGATCACCTGCTCTGCGGTTGCGATGTTGATGTCACGCACGGCAATATCCTTATTGACACCGCCCGCGGACCACGCATAATGCGCGTACCTTCCACGGGCGGCCCCTTGAGGGTCGTTTTCGGAAAACTGCTAACCCCACGTTTCTCTAGCGGGAGATTGGAGTTAGCGACCTTGCGGGCGCCTCATTGGGCTGCCCACCTACAATTTGCAAGCGATCGCGAAATCGGGGTAGTTGGCGCTACCCCGCTCCCTTGCGCTCACAACAAAAGACTCAGCTAGTCAAAGGCTCCCCTTCCTGGGTTGAGCATCGCGCGCGGACTCTCCACGGCGAACGTCCTGGAAACAACCGGTCGAGAGTCGACCGACGAATGATTCAGAAGCTGCCGCGCCTTGGTGGTTTTCCACCAATGGACGCAGAGCAGTAGATACCGTATCCCGGCTAACATGGGCACGCGCGTCCTCGCGTCGTC